>JBHEKO010000267.1:0-3044 GCA_041859475.1 Candidatus Hydrogenedentales bacterium | reverse complement strand
ACGAACTTCCCGCGCTGTTGGCAGCAATGATGGCCGGATTCATGCTCGGCGCCGCGACAGCCACGCGCGTCGCATGGCTGCGCCGCCTCTTTACGCCCCGAACCCAAATGCGCGCCGAAGTCAACCTCCGCGCCCGGCAAGTCTTCGTCGACTGGCGCGTCCACCGCACCGCCTCCGGAGCCGGGCTGCTCGTGTACATTTCCCTCTTCGAACGCATGACCGTAATCCTGGCCGACGGCGCAGGACTGGACGCCTTGGGCCAGGAACGCATCGAACGCCTCTGCGCCGAACTGACGCCGGTCCTCCAATCCGCCGACCCCGGCGCCGGTTTCTGCAAGTTCCTCACGCAACTCGGCGACGAACTCGCTCCCAAACTCCCCCGCTCCGAATCCGACGCGAACGAACTCCCCAACCGGTTGGTTGTCGTTGACTGAGGACGGCGGCATAATCCTATCGACCCGAATCAAGGAGCGACCGATGAACATGCCGGATGAAATCGGAAGACGAGCATTGCTGCGCGCAACGGTGGTGGCGGCCACGACGTGGCCTATCGCAAATGCCCTTGGAGATGAACCTGCGCCGGGAGCACCCGCGGCGAAGGACGGCGCTGCCGGGCCTCAATCGAAGCGGTACTGCGCGGTGGAGCTGGATTCGCAGCGCAAGGTGACTGCCGGAAGCAATACCGCCCTCGCGGATGCCATCCGGCGCGGCGCGGACCTGCACGTGCAAACCGAGTTCATCCACAACGAACACATCGACACGAAGTCCGACAGCAAAGAACTCATTCGCGAGGTGGCGGAATTTCGCACGACCTACCTCCTGGAGGACCGGGCCGCGGCGGGCATCATGACGTTCCGCCAGCCCATCAACTTGCCGGACGGTTTCGGGCCGCGCCCGTCCATGTCGTTCTTCTTGTATAACCAGGACGGCCAGCAGGCCATCGCGCGTCCGTATCTGGACGGCCCGCCCGTCATGGGCACGCCCGGGCCGTCGCCGCTAGACGATCATTCGGACATGCCGAAATACCATCAGCAAGATGGCTTCGACGCGGGCACCAACGCCCCCAGCAGCAATTTCATCTACGACTTCAACGTCTTTCGCTACCTCGTGCGCGACGACTGGCAAGAGGTGCTGTCCCACCGCGCGGACGGTTCGGTGGCCTCCGGATCGGTGGACGCCTTGGGCGACGCCTTCACGCAAGGCTGCGAATTGAAGGTTGCGATTCGCGGGGTTTGCTCCGATCTCTCCGAAGACGGCGCGCCAACACCGGACCACGAACTGTTCGTGCACATTGGCTCCGCCTACTTCTACACGGAACAGAAACTCTTCATCGCCGCCACGCATCCCACAGTCCGCGTCAAGCCCGCCGTGCCGCTGTGGTACGTGAGCAAAGGATGGGACTTCGGCTGGCTCATGCCCCGCACCGACGGCTTCTGCGCGCGGTTGCTCTACGATCCCTACACCCTGCAATACAACCGCAGCAACGGCCACTACGCCATGCGATGGTTCGCACGCTGACGGGCTTTCCAAGAACACTCAACTTTCACTTCTCACGGTTGTCTCTATGGGTCTCGCAGCCGGGAGAATAGTCGATCCTTGTGATGCGGGAGGCTTCAAATTCTGGTGGACGATCCATTTTGCGCGGCCAGACTGAAGTGGCGGATTAGGTGGCCCTTCACTCGTTAGGGCAAATACCGTACTTTCGCAAACGGATTTCGATGGTATCCGTACAAACATGAAAGACGCGGTGGATGGGTTGGCCAGATAGCCACGAAGCGTGTCGGGATCAACTGAACTCAGGTCCAGCCCCGTCTGTTTGAACCGATCCCGAATCAAGGGCATATGCTCTTCGTACAGACTGCGCAATTCCGGCTCTGGCACGAGGAGACAACTGGCGAATTCATCCGCCTCCCTCTCCAGAATCTCCGTTTCAACTCTGTTTTGAATTAGCTGAGCCCATTCCAATACGGTGCGAGGCGGGTTTTGTTGGTGCTTCTCAAAGATGTCCTTGTGAAGGACAAGATGACCCAATTCATGGGCTTCGCTAAATCGAATCCGAAAGGCCATGCGTTCGTCACGGTAATAATCCAAGTCGATGTACAAATCGAGCAGGTCGGCCGAGATGCACGCGTCAATCCCCACGCCTCGTCGTAGATTGGCCTGGGGGATGATGTTGACCCCCATTCTCTCCAAGATGAGTTCGATATCTACGGGGATTCCCCCAGAGGGCCAGTGCTTCGCGCGGAAGTACTCCGCGGCCTCTCGAATGGCGCGATTACTGAGCATGCGGCGAATGGGCATCGCGGATGATGTCCGCCAGGCGCATGAGATCGCTTTCCGTCGGGGCATCGCGAAGGGTACGGAACACAAGCGGAAGCTTGTCCATCAGGGCCTTGTCTTTCCGAATATCTGGCGGGAGCGCTCCCCTGCCTATGCTTGCCAAGTCAAACAGGCGCTGCATCTCGGGGCTGTCTTCCACATAGTCCAGGTACTGGCCAATCTGGAGTATCCGCTCGAAGCTTTCCGGTGGCGGCGCCATACCCCGTTCGAGCTTGCTCCAATTGCTCGGGTCCTCACCGTGTTGCGTGCAGAACGAGCGCAAGGAGAGGCCCATCTCCAAGCGCCTCTCCTTGATGTGTTCGCCGAAGTCCATCGCCCGTCTCCCCTTAATGTGTGGTGCTTTCTCTACCACAGTGTACGCGGAGAGATGGTTCTCGTCAAGCGGAAGCAAAAATGCGGGCTATCGCCGACGACAACTACGGCTACGGCTGCACCCATACTTGCGTTTCTTGCCACACTTCCGGGACCCATTGGCGCACGGTTTCGTTGTGCCCTTCGACCACGCGCCCGGTGGCACTATCGACTTGTTCGGGCACCCAGACTTCCGTGCGTTCATAGTAGCCTCCGCCGACTTTTTCGCGGCGGATTTCGTAGCGGCCTTGCGGCTGCGTGACGACGGGCGCGGGCGGCGGGGCGACCGTAGCCCGAGGGCCGGTGAACCGGTCGCTCGCGATGAAAGCCGCCGCGACGTTCGCGATGGCGTT
>JBHEKO010000247.1:0-9270 GCA_041859475.1 Candidatus Hydrogenedentales bacterium | reverse complement strand
TGGACAATCGTCATTGAGTTATTCCAAACCCAGGTCCGCGGCAAGGTCGAGCAAGGTGAATCGGTTTCGAATATACCGCGCGCGCTGAAGCGCTTTACAGTACTCCTCGACGGGGGCCGTCATCCCTTCGGGTTCAGTAGGGCCGCCGGAGAGCTGGATTGCGTGCGCGACGGTTTCTGCTGGAAGGAGATCATGGCCAACCGCCTTGCGAAGTTCGGGCAATCCGTCGCGAAACTTCACCAGTTCGGCGCGAATGCCGTCGGAATTCAGCGCCTTTTGCGCCCACTGCTTGAGAACTTCTTCAGCGATTGCGGGCCCCCAGTCTTCGACGGCCCACGCGCGAATCTGCTCTTCGGTTGGTTGGGCCGCCACCAGGGCGTCGATATTCATGCGGGCCTGATCCACGTCGAGCACCTTTTCCCACAGCCGCAGACAATGCACGGTAGCCACGCCCACTTGCACACCGTGCAAATCGTTCGACGTCCCGTAGAGGGCCTGCTTCATGTCGACGTAATGCGAGATGAGGTGTTCGCCACCCGAAGCAGGCGACGACGAACCCGCCACAAGCATGGCGAGGCCCGATAGCAGCAATGCCTCCATCACCAGCGCGGCCGCGTTGGCATCGCCGCGGCCGACTGCCTCTGCGCTTTCGAGCATCTCTTCGACGATGCCTTCGTAGAACCGCAGAGCGCTCTCGTCGTAGAACTCGTTGCGCAGAAAATGGGCCGTGCGCCAGTCGGCGCCGGCGGAACACTTCGACAGAAAGTCTGCAACGCCCGCGGCAGTCATGTGCGCCGGCGCGGCCGCGACCACTTCGGGATCGGCAAAGACACCCAACGCGGGCTGGCACGGAATGGTGCGTTTCAGGCCGCGCACCTTCATCGCGGTAATGCCGGAGGTATACCCATTCATGGATGCCGCGGTGCCGTACAGGAGGACTGGGCGCTTCAACTTGTCACCGGCGTGTTTCGCCAAATCGCAGACGGACCCCGAGCCGATGCCGACGAAGAAGTCGGCGTCGCGGCCCTCATCGGCAACTTCATCGCCGAGGTGATCGGAGGCGTCGAGCCGGGCACTGCCGTAGAGCTTCTCGGAAAGCTGCTTCCCCGCCGCGCGGAGCTCCGCGAACGGGGCATCGCCGACGGCCTTGCGGGTATTTTCGTCGGACACGACGAAGGCCTTCGCTCCGCACTTGGCCTTCGCGAAACGCGCCATCTGCTGAGCGGCATCGGCTCCGATGTGACAGACCTCGATGGCAAGGCCGGGCGACACGGCATATGCGCGGGCAAGCAACTCCCCGCGCTTGGTTTTGGTGGACATGAAATCTCTCCCGAGCGCTTACTGCTGCGACGCTTTGCGCGCCGTTTCGATGCGCTTTAGTTTGCGCCAGAGCGTGTTGCGGCCCACCCCCAATAGTTTGGCCGCTTTCGCCCGGCTGTTCTTGCAGTGGCGAAGCACGGCAAGGATATGCTCCGATTCAACCTCTTCGAGAAGGCGAACCGTCTCCATTGGCTTTGTTACCTGCGCACCCAAGGCCCGTCGCACCATGATTTCGACTTCCCCCGGCTGCAGCGGCAGGAATATGTAGCCGAACACGCCCAGCCGCATGGCGGCAACCGCTTCGCGAATCTGCGCCGCTGCCGCCAAGACCAGAGTCGGCCCGCGCTCAACCAACGTAGACGCCGTTTCGATGGAGTCCGTGAGGATAACATCCGGGACGTCCCCGGCAATAGTATGGCCGTCCGTCTGGAGTATGGTGCTCACCGTCACCCGTAGCGCTGGGTCCACAATGTGGAGTTGAACATGTGCCATAACGACTAGGCTACGACGGAATGGCTGCAAAAGTCCACCTGAGGAATTCCCCTTTGGGCAAACTCTTGTGTACACTCATGCCCGGTTCGGCTGCTGACAGATTAGAAAAGGGAGTAGTTGCTTCATGAAATCGTTCATCGCCATTACGATGCTCTGTATAGCGACGGTGGCCCTGGGTCTTCCAAGTCCCGCCATGGCCCAGTCCTCCAACTCCGATGGGGCAGACAAGCCATTCTTCAAGAAGCCTTTTCTCCTGGGCGCTCACCGGGGCGGCGAATTGATGTGGCCGGAAAACACCGTACTGTGTTTCAAGGAGGCTGCGAAAACCTTTCCCGGCATCCTCCTGGAGACCGACGCACGAATGACGGCGGATGGCGCGGTAATCCTGATGCACGACGGCGAGGTGAATCGCACGACAAACGGGACGGGCAAGATCGAGGAACTGACCTTGGCTCAGATAAGGGCGCTCGACGCTGGCTATTCGTTCACGAAGGACGGGGGCGCGACATACCCGTATCGAGGCAAGGGCGTGATCGTTCCGACCTTGGCGGAGGCACTGGAAGCGGCACCCGATTCGAATTTTCTCGTGGAGTTCAAGGGTCCGGCGGCGTTGGCCGATGCGTGCGTGAAGATCATTCGCGACACGAAAGCGCAGGACCGCGTTCTTATTGCTTCGTTCAAGCCGGAGACGATGGCGCGTACGCGGGAGATCGCGCCCGAATTGCCCACGTGCTACGACTTCACGTCGGGCGCGGCATTGCTCGGCGCGTTGCGGGGGGATGCGTGGGCCGCGTACAAGCCGACGAGCGATGTCCTTTCGATGGACGTAGACATGTTGCCGCAGTTCCAGCTCAAACCCGAGGACATCAAGGCCATCCGCGCGAAGGGCATCAAGTTTCAAATTCACACCCTGAACGAACCTGGCATTATGCGGACTTATCTCGACCTCGGCGTCGACAGCATTCTGTCGGACGCACCGGACCTGCTCGCCAAAGCAATCGACGAATGGCAGAAGGAATCCGGAAAAGGCTGACGTATGCTTCTTGCAGACGGCATTCCATCCGTAGACGCGGAAAGCAGGGACAGACACGTCTCCACTCCACTTCGTTACGCTACGCTTGTGTCAGTCCCTGTTTTCCGCTGTCTCTCACCGCAATTAGTGTGACATGGCGGAACAGCAAGACAACTCCGATCATTCGAGTGACCTCGACCGGCAATACCGGCGACAAGCGGCTTGGTTTGCAGGCGAGCGCAATCGTCTCATGCGCAAGATAGACATCGCATCGAAGAAGCGCGTACTCGACCTTGGGACAGGTACCGGCGTGGTCTTACCTGATTTGGCGTGGCGTTGCGGCGGCGTTGCCGTAGGTTTGGACTTCGACGTAGCGTCGCTACGGTTGGCTCAAGGCGTGCGCGTTGCGGGTCGTGCGGAATTCCTGCCTTTTCCCGCCCGCTCCTTCGATCTGGTATTCACGCAGATGTTCTTTCTTTGGGTGAAAGACCTGCGCCTCGTGCTTTCCGAAATCGCCCGCGTGATGGAACCCGGTGGGTATCTAGCCGCGGCTGCCGAGCCGGACTACGGTGGCGTGATTGAGTATCCCGAACACGCCGCTCCCCTGAAGTCCTATGGAGAGTCGTTGCAGAGCGAGGGCGCCGACACGCAGGTTGGCAGGAAGCTGGGCGTGGCGTTGCATGCAGCAGGATTCGAGGTAACGGCAGGCGTGCATCCTTGCGATCCATTGTCGCCGGCTGCGTGTGAAGCAGCGAGCGACGGGCATCCGGCGAAGAGCGCATCTGCGTTTGCGTTCTTGCCGTATTTCCATTTCCTGTGCCGCAAGCCGCGGTAATGCAAGACGCCCGGCGCGAAGATCGGGCGCTACAGAGACCACACGACAAAAGAACGCCGGTTCCTGCTAATTCGCTTCGATGGTGGAGACTGTCTGGCGAGGCACGCGGTTCAACGAGAATCCGATGACCTCCGCTGGCGTCTTCCCTTTGTAGTTTGCACCGTGCTTGCCGGAATAGTAGAGCGAAAGCACCAGCCCCCGAAGCCCAAGATCGAGCAGACGAAACGTCGTAGCTACCGGCTCAAACCATGCGTCCGCGTTTTCCATGTTACGCACCACAAAACGCAGCACGCCGGTGGGCGCGAAGTACAACACCGTCAGAAATAAGTTCAGGTCCGCAGCATCTTTCGGCGGCGCACTTCCGATGACGTCGTCGACGTGCTCAACGCAGCCGAGATGCGTGAACGACGGAAAGTCATCGACAGCCGGCACGATCAGCTCCGCCACTCGCTCAAGCGTGCGGCACGCCTTCGGACCAAGGATGCGCGAATAGTGGTTCGACATGGGCGCTATCCTTTCACCAGTTCTTGCCCGAGCTTGTACGCCAAGGCCATCACGGTCAGCGCGGGGTTGATGCCCGGCGCGTTCGGAAAGATGCTCGTGTCCGCCGTGTACAGGTTTTCGCAGCCGTGCACCTGAAACGCAGGGTTCACCACCGAGGTCCGCTCGCCGGTGCCGATGGCGCAACCGCCCATAAGGTGAAGCCCGAAATACATCGGCGAATGAAACATGCTTTTCGCGCCAACAGCCTCGAACACGCTCCGCACCAGTTCCAGGCCGTCGTCGCGGCGCGCGGCATCCTGTGCGGTGATCTCTTTCTTGATCTGCAGCTTGCCCTTGCGGTCGACGGACAGCACGCCCGTGGCCTCGTCACGCACCGCGACCTCCACGCACGCGTAGTGACGGTAGCGCTTCATGAAGCGCTGCAAGTCCACGCCGCCACGGCGATACAACATGGCAATGCTCACCGGGGGCGCGTACACGTTTTCCAGCTTGTAGCCTTTCTTGCGAAGACCCTTGTCCGAGGATTTCACGGTCTGAAACGCGCCTTTGTGCGCATCGACCGGTTCCTCGAATTCGGCGAATGACATGTACTGAGGGTGCATGGCAAACCCTTTGCCGAGGGCGGGCAAGCGGCTGGCAAATCCCGACTTCAGCAGGATCTGCGTGGTACCGAACGAGCCACCTGCGAGGATGCACTTCTTTGCTTCATACGTCTTCGGCCCGCTTCCGTTGTGTCCATGCACTTTCACGCCGGATGCGCTGTGCTCTACGCGATCGACGAAGAATTCGGAGACCAATTCCAGGCCTTCCTTCAATGACGGCTGAATGAAGACGACCAGGGTACTCTGTTTGGAGTCCCTGTGACATCCGCCCAGGCACGCGATGCAGTCGTTGCCCTGCTCGACGCTGCAATCGCACTGACCGCGCCGCAGCGCAGCCCAGCCCACCTCCGCATGGTCGAGCCCGCGAATGAACAATTGGGCGCTGCGGTTGCGCTGTTCGGGAGGAAGTGTCTGCAGCACGACCCCGTTCTCGGCGGCCGTGTAGTAGGAGTCCATGCCTTCGGGCGTGAAATACGAAACGCCGGACTGGGCTTTCCAGTCTTCCAACGCAACTTCGTCGAATCGATCTTGCAGCGCCTGGTTCACGACGGAGCCGCCGCCGACGCACTTTCCGCGCAGGAAGCCCATTAGACAGCGGGTGTCGTATTCGATGCCGCCCCCCCAGAACATCTGGGCGCTGTAGTCGGCTTCGTTGGGTGGATAGGTTTCGGCGGTCAGGTGTTTGCCTGCCTCGATGAGAAGACACTTGGCGCCCGCTCGCTGCAAGAGCCCCGCGAGCACCCCCCCGGACGAACCGGACCCAACCACAATGAAATCATACGCCGTAACGCTAGCCATAACTGTGATTCACTGCCTCCCCCAAGGCGCTTTCGCTATTTGCGCTTCTTCTTCGCGAGAGACTCCATCTTCAACCCGATTGCCGCGGCCTTGAGAATCGAGAATGGGCTGCCGCCGTAAATCGCGTCCAACAACTTGCTAAACAAATGATACTTCTCTTTTGTGTACGGATACCAGTACACCTCGGGCTTCGACGTGTGGTCGATCAGCACCGACTTGGGATTCGAGAACCCCTGCAATCCCAAAGGCCCCTTGTAGCGCCCGAATCCGCTGTCCTTCGTCCCGCCAAACGGCAAACCGGCATTGCCTTGCGTCGCCAGCACGTTGTTGATCGACAAGCTCCCCGCCTCGACCCGGCGCGCCACGCGCTCCGCTCTCGCGAGGTCCTTTGACCATACGCTGCCGCTCAGCCCATAGGGCGAGTCATTAGCCATCGCGATGGCCTCTTCCTCCGTTTTGAATTTCTCCACCGTGACAACCGGCCCGAAGGTCTCGTCTTGGATAACCTTCATCGATTTGTCGACGTTCGTGATCACCGTTGGCGGAATCGCGTGCGAGCCTTCCTTGTGCTGCCCGGCAGAGAACACCTCGGCCCCTTTGGCCTTGGCGTCCCTCAACTGCTCCTCGACGATACGCACCTGGAAATCGGCAGTGATGCATCCGACATCGAGATCGCCCTCATCGGGTTTGCCTTCGCAGGCCCCGGCGTGGCTGAGCTTCTCGATGCGCCGTTTGAGCGCGGCCACGAATGCGGGGTACACGCCCTCTTGGACGATGATCCGCTCCACGGACGTACACGTCTGGCCGCAGTTCATCATGCCGCCCCACGCCGCAGCCTTCGCGGCGCGCTCCACATCCACGTCGTCGAACACGACCATGGGGTCTTTTCCGCCTAGCTCGAGTTCCACGGGGATAAGATACTTCGCCGCCTGCTCCATGATCTGGCGTCCGGCGCGCGTGCTTCCGGTGAACAGGATCTTGGAGGGACGCTGATCGATGAGCTTGCGCCCCACGTCTTTCCCTCCGTACACGACGGTAATCGCCCCTTTCATGAAGCTGCTCTGTTCGACGATCTCCTCAATCAGCCCGCACAGCGGCGTCCATTCGGAGGGCTTGAACACCACCGCGTTCCCTGCCGTAAATGCCGTCACGATGGGCACAAGCGCGAGGTTCAGCGGAAAATTCCACGGCGAGATAATGAGGACGGTCCCGATGGGCTCGTAGAAGACCTTCGACTTCTTTGGAAACTGAAGCACCGGCGTCTGCACTGCCTGGTCGGCAAGAATCTTCTCGGCATTCTTCTGGTAGTAGTGAATGATGTCGAGGATGGCGAAGATTTCGGAGACAAGCGCATCGGTGCGCGCCTTGCCTGTCTCCTCCACGATGCGATCGACGATCTTTTCCTTGTTCGCGAGGAAGTAATGCTTCAGCTTGCCAATCTCGTCCAGGCGCTGCCGCACCGACATCGCGCGTATCTTGCCGAACGAGGCCCTGGCGCGTTCGAACGCCTGCTGAATCTCGGCGTCGCTTGGCTCACGAAACGTATAAACGACCTTGCCCGTGCGCGGATTATGAACGGTGATTTCGCCGGGGGCCGTAGGAACAGTGACCGGGGTAGAGGAAAGAGCGACTGTGCTTTCCGTTATCATTGAGTGGACCTCCGCCTGCAAATAACTCGGTTTTGAGGTTCGTGTTCAAAGACAAAGGACAAGCGCTCCGCGGGCAAACCTGGAAAAAAGTGAGCCCATTTCTCAAGCGCGTAATTGTCTGGACAGCCTACGCCACCGGCCAAATTCAAGGTGGCAAAACCCGACCATTAGTCAGGCCGAACGCACTATATCAGATGGGTCAAAATGCTGCAATAGGTGGGGAAACGACGGACAAATCAGTATAGCACCGCGTCTTAAGGCTCGACGTTCCCCGCCGATTTCGCGGCCGTAGGAGGCATATCCGGCCCGAGTTTGACGCCGGTTTGTGCGCGCGAGAAATCGTTTCCGGTCAGGGCGATTCCCGACGTGTGGATGCCTGCCAATTCGAGGAATGCCGCCGTGCTAGCCGGGGCGGTCGAGTTGCGCACGGCCGCATCGCGCACGTTGACGAACCGAACGACCGATACGCCATCCGGCGACGCCTGCGCCTTCAGGTCGTCGATGGCGAGTCCCGTCACGTCGTCGCACACGACCGCGTGTCCGGGCGCGCCCGGCGCGGCAGGCTCGGGCATACCGCCATCGACACGCCAACGGACCTTACCTTCTTTGTCCGGTTGAAGAACCCAGTAGCCCTCTTCGCAAAAAAGCTGCACGTTGCGCAACGTGAGCCCCGCGACGTGCCGCGCGTACAATCCATACGAAGGCAAGCCGCCGAACATCGTCGCTTCGGGGTATTCGTCCGCGTATTCGGGGACGATCTCATCGTCGGTGCGATGCGGGCCGCCACCAATGAAGCGGATACGAATATCGGACAGCGTCACACCTTCGACGTTGTGACCCGGAAGGCCGGAAATGGAACACGACAGCGACGCGTCCGTTGCCACGATGGTATTGATGGAGATGTTGCGGACCGTGCCGGGCGTGGGCGTTTCCATATCGCGCCCGCGGTTGCCGAGCCGGATGAAGATCGGCGCGCGGCAATCGACCATCGTGCAATTCGAGACGACCACCCCGTCGATATTCGAACCGTCCACCGATTCCAGGGATATCCCGCTGAGCGCCGGCCTGCGTCCCTTCAAGCCCGACATCACGCAGTTGCTCACGGCAATACGCTTAAAGTCACCACCAGATTCCGTGCCGAGCTTGAACGCGTTGCAGACTGTCGCCAAGTAACAATTCGTGACCGTGATGTTCTCGCACGCGCGGCGTTCGCCCAGCGAGAAGCTCGCCTTCGGCACGATGGCGTCGTCGAAGGTCTCGATGTGGCAATTCGAGATGCGGACGTTTTGACACGAGTCGGGATCGATCCCGTCGGCAAATCCATTCTGAATCGTCACGCCGTCGATGTTCACGTAGTCCGTCCCCAGCATGCTGATCGCGTAATTGGGGATATTGAGCACGTGAATACCGCGAATCTCGACGTACTTGCACCGCTTCAATCCGACGGCTTTGGGCCCGCCCCGGTGCTCGAAATTGCTGTCGATGGCGCCCGCGCCCACGATGCCGATGTGCTCCACGCCTTCGCCCCAAATCAGCGATTGATGAAAGAACGACGTCTCGCGGTCGGCGTCGTTTTCGAAACCCAATTCTTCGTAGGGGTCGTAGTCGGCGATGTCGCGGCTGCCCTTGATAACCGCCGCCGTGTCGAGGTGCAGCGTCACGTTGCTCCGCAGATGCAGACTCCCGCACAGGTACGCGCCCGGCGCGAAATACACCGTCCCGCCCCCGGCTTGCGCGCACGCATCAATCGCCTTCTGCACCGCAGCCGTATCCTTTGCCACGCCATCGCCCACCGCGCCAAAGGCCCGAACAGCATAGGGAGATGAGGCAGGCGGCAACGTCTCGGATATTTGCGATTTCGCTGCAAAACTAAACGCCAATGTGAATAGGACTGCCACGAAGAGTCTTGCCATCTTTGTGCCCTTATTGGGTGTTGCTGCAATCACGCGGAATCGACTGAAATGGCATTCGACTAACGTCCGAATTCCTTCCTGAGGCCTTCCACCGTCAGGTCCATGTCTCGCAAAATACTCTGGAGCGTCTTGGGATGAAGCGCCT
>JBHEKO010000232.1:0-12038 GCA_041859475.1 Candidatus Hydrogenedentales bacterium | reverse complement strand
CGTGCCGCATCGCAGCGAACCGGATAAGTGTCGTGTCGAGGGCGGGTCCTACGAGTTCCGAGGCCACCTTCATGATGGATAGCAGGATGACGAGATCGGCGTAGCGCGTTGGCCCCAGGACTCGCCCGAGAAGGAGTACGGTGGCCAGCACGAGCAGACTTGATAGGACACGCGCGGTGAATACGCCGCCGAATGCCTTGGCCCAGCCCGATGTACGTTGCGTGGAGGTAGTGTCGCCCACGGCGTGTCGTGCGGGCTACGCCGCGCCTTTGGCGGTCACGACGACTTGAAACGTGCGGAACAGGATGCGGAAGTCTTCCATGAGCGACCAATTGTCGATATACGCCAAATCGATTTCGACCCAGTCTTTGAAGACGAGGTCGCTGCGTCCGCTGACTTGCTGAAGGCCTGTGATTCCGGGCCGCACGCTGAGCCGGCGGCGCTGATCCCACGTATACTTTTCCACTTCGGCCGGCACGGGCGGCCGCGGGCCGACCAAGCTCATGTCGCCGATGAAGACGTTGACGATCTGAGGGATTTCGTCGATGCTAAACTTGCGAAGCCAGCGGCCCACGCGCGTCATGCGCGGATCGCGCTTCATCTTGAAGACGGGACCGTCGGCCTCGTTCATCTCCGCAAGCTTGGCTTTGAGCGCTTCCGCGTTGGGAACCATGGTTCGGAATTTGATCATGCCGAACCGGCGTCCATTCAAGCCCACCCGCTCTTGGATAAAGAACACGGGTCCGGGCGAATCGAGTTTGATCAGCATGGCCATAATCGGGAACAGCCACCACGCAACGGCCGCCAGAAAGAGAAACGACACGGCCATATCCATGACCCGCTTGAACATAAGCTGTGTAAACGCTTCCGGAATGGCGGAAAGCGACAGCACGGGGATGTCCTCAAGTTGGTGCACCCGGCTGGTGGCCACGCGCAAGGGGAAGAGGTCCGCGATGAACCGCACCGGCACCCCGACGCCTTCGCACAAATGCGCCGCGCTTTGGATGGATTCGTAGTATTTCCGGACGGGCAGGCAAATGTAGACTTCGTCAATCACGCGCCCGAGCAGCACATGTTCCAATTCCGTGAGCGGCCCCAAGTACGCCACGCCGTATTCCTTCAGGAAGTCCGCGCGCTCGGGATCGTCGTCCAGAAGCCCCACGAACTGAAATCCATAGCGTCCATGGGTGATGGCGACGTCGGCTAAGTGCTTGGCCCTGGGGTTTCCCCCGATTACCAGCACCTGCCGGAAGTTGTAGCCTCGGCGGCGAATCGTCCACAGAAAAAGGCGCAAGGTCAGCCGGAACGCGACGAGCAATACGACCGCCGCGGACCCAAAGTACGCGAAAAAGTCGCGGTCGATGCCCTGGCGGCTTACGAAGAAGGTGAGCGTCGCCGTAACGCACAGTGCAATCACAAGCGCTTTGAAAATGCCAAAAAGCTGCGCGGCCAGGCTGTCGATACGCTGCGATGCGAAGAGTTGCTGGTCGCCCGCCGCCAGGAACCACACGACGAGAAAGGAAAAGAAGTAGAACCGATGCTCGAAAAAGTGGTCGCGAAGGGACATCGCGCTTCCTTCCGGCATGGTGAAATGGGCGGCAAGAAGACCGGCCGCGAGCACACAACCTGCATCGAATATGGCAAGGGCCGCGGTAAGCTGGGAGGCATTTCGTTTTAGCATGGAGTTTTGTTACTGCTTACAAGGTTGAATCACCACGGTGCGGCACACGCTAAGCGACAGCTTGGCGGGATTTCAAGGTACACCCTCTTTCCCCGGGCGGAGGCATACCCAACGCGCCCAACCCAAGGTGACAGCGCCTCCAGCCTAGTCCGAAGCATTTTCCCCTGTCAAGGCGATGGGCGGCAATGCCGGTCTATCATTGCCGCCCATCCTCATCTCAAACACCTGCTAGCTGGCCCACATTGCAGTCAGCCCGGTCCGATGCGCTCATCGGTAGCGACTGCTTCAACGAAGCCGGCGCACGCTGGTTAAGGCACCCGCGTCGCTGTGATTCCTCCGGCTTGTGCCTCTACACTCACGAAGTATCCCGCGGGGGCATCAAGCCGATAGCGTACTTGACCATTCTCTTTCCACCAGCGCATCGCGATTACGCCGCCGGGTACGGGCATGCGTCCCTCGCACCACTCCAGCGGCACATCCGGTATCCGTACCGTCACGTGCATCTGCCCGGCCTCCACGGTCACGCCCAACACGTCGCGATACAATGTGTGCACGATGTGCGAGGCAAACCCGTGGTTGCAGCTCGCCTCTTCCTTTACGTTCTCCCACAAGGTTCCCGTCCGGTCGGCCATGTACAACAAATAATCGATTGACTCGGGCAGGATCTGCGCACTTCGGTCGTACCGCGACAGGATCTCGAACCGTAGCATGTTGCCGATGAACGAATTCGCCGCGCCGACTTCCGGGTACAGCCCCTTCTCTTTCCGATTCGGCCCAAACTCGTCCGCCAACTTCTTCCACAATTCGGGATGCGTGTCCGGCGACACCACGTTGAAAAAGAACGCGAAGTACTGGCACACCTCAGTCCGATTGCGCGTCACCTCGAGTTTGCCGTCCTTGCGCACGGCATTGTCGACGAAGAACTCGCCGTCGTAGGACTGCTTGCGAATCACGTCGCGCATGCGTTCGGCCTCGGCATGCATTTCAGGCATGGAATAGAGGGTATTCACCACATCCAGCACGGAGGCGTACAGCATGTTCGAGGGATAGTTCACGTCCTGAACGTACTTGTTCGCATCCGACCATTCGACAAACACCCAGCTTTCCAGCTTCTCCAGCAGGCCGTCTTCGTTCTTGAACGTGTCGAAGTACTTCAACAAAGCCATCACGCGCGGTTTGAGCGCGTCCACCAATTCGCGGTCGCCGCTGCGCTGGTAATACTCTTGAAGCTCCATGACGAACCACATCGCCCAGTTCGGAATGAACACGCCGTCGTAGTGGTCGGCGGGGTAGCACATCGGCAACATGCCTTCGGGCAAGTTCTCGAACTTCTCGGGAAGCAGGAAGTTCTCGAGGAAATTACGCTCAAGACTGGTCTGGCCGCATAGGTCGCTCGCGGAACGCGCCGTGAAGAAGCTGTCGCACAACCAGCCCGCCCGCTCGCGGTGCGGGCAGTCCATAAAGACGTCGACGGCGTTCTGAACGAAGGTCTCGCGGCCCGCCTCGAAGAGACGGTTCAAGCGGTCGTCGGGCGATGCAAATTGCGCCTCCGCCGCGTCCGGATTGGTGTATTCGCGGAGGTATGAAGACTCGACCGTGCAGTCGCCGTCCAGTGCGACAATTTTGAGGTAACGCAATGTGTACGGTTCGATCGACTCGACAGCATAGGACCCCGGCTCAAGTTCGTAACTGACGATGTTCACGCAACCAAGACGCCGCCAGTCCACGTCGTCATTCGCCAGAATTTCGTCGAACAGGAAGAACACGCGGGCGGGCTTCTCGCACTTCAGCGTCGCGCCGATGAACCCCGTGAGGTTCTTTCCGAAGTCCAGCACTCGATACCCGTTCCGCGCGACGGCCACGCCGCTGGGCGAATTGAAGAACGCCCCGTCGCCTGAACGCTTCGAATAACTCAACTGCTGCAACTCGATCGATGGCGCGACGGCCAACTCCGCCTCGGGATAGCCCTTCAGCTTCGGCCCAACGTTGGTGAAGGAGCGGTCTTTCCACGGATGCTCCGGCGCGGGCCCAATCTCTATCGAGCCTTCCCCAAGGTCCTTTACCGCGGGCATTTTCGAAAACCGCGGATACGAAATTCCGCGCGCGATCAGCTTCTTCTCGCCAACCACGCCGCACGCGACCTCGGCCGTCTTCGCATTGGGGTCGCTTCGCCACGCATCGTAGCCGGGTTTCAGCCGATAGACCTCCGTGAACGGACGCTGAAAACTGTAGCGGCAGACCTTCTGCACGCGCTCGTCGAGGATGTGTGCAGTAAACGGATTGGCGGCGTCGCCAGTAGCCGCGAGCACCGTGTCGCCCTTGCGCACTTCAGCCTGCACGAACGACGGCTGGTCCAGTACGTAGTAGCTGTTTGAGTTGTAGCCCGCCACTTCGATGGCGACCACGTTTTGTCCCGCATGAACATACGGTGAAAGGTCCCACTCGTCCACGCGAAAGAACCCTTGCGCGGCGCGCGCGGGGCCGTATCCCACAAACTCGCCGTTCGCGTAGATGCGATAGATGGTTGCGCCGGTGATGCGCAGGCTCAACGCGTCACCCTGCTCGGCGTCGACGACCGCCCTGAACCCCACATTCACATTCATTTCGGTGTCGCGTCCCGCGGGCCAAACCGGCTTTGCCGCCGAGAAATCCGCAACGGACGCGTTCAACGTTGCCGCCAGAAGTGCGGCGGCCAACAACGAGACTCCCATGAAACCCCCTTTCGTTTCCTTACCATGCAGTACCGTTCGATCCGAGGGACTACGGCTTTTCGTACGCCTTATCCCGCATGCCTTCAATTCGTTCTTCGACGGGCGCGAGCGCCGGCAAACCGTTCTCCGGTGCGTCGAGGTAGAAGAGCGCCACCGCCGAATAGTCGTCGCGGCGGTAGTAGTTCACCCACGCGCCGTCCGGGGAATCGTGCTTCGCCAGGTCTACAGGCTGTGACTCTTCAAGGAGTCGCACGAAGCGTCCCTGGTTGTCATTGCCCAAGCTCACCGGCTTCACCTCGATGCCCTTTTCTTGCATTTCCAGGACCTGCTTCTTCGAAGCCCCGCCCATGTGCTGAATTGTCACGCGAAGATCCTTGTGAAAATAGATGGGTTCGGGCACATGGTACCGATAGAATCCGTACTGCCCATTCTCGCCGTCGGCGACGAGGCTGCCTTGAAACCGGCATTGGAACAACCCCTGACCCCAACCGGTCCCGATGTAGTCTTCCGTGCCCGTTCCCACGATGGTGGGCCATTCGGTGTCGCCGTCGACATACATCTTCACTTCGCCTTCGCCCCACCATCCCACGTTCTCGGGGTGCGCGATGACGCCAATGTGCGCACCGATGAACCGGCCCTTGCCCTTGATCGCCGGCAGGATCTCGAAGTCTTTGTCCAGCGGCGTCGACGGCTCTCGCCGCCAACTTGCATGAAAGCACAGCGCTTCCGGGTCCGGCTTGGAGGTGACAATGCAGTCGATGTCGTAGAAGAGCTGAGCTACGTCGCGCTTCGACTCGTTGGTTATCGTAACCTTGGCTCCGTTGTGGAAGGGCATCGGAATGTAGCAGTTAAACGAACGTCCTTCGGGATTGCAGAAGAACTCGTTTTCCATCTTCGCGGTCCTGCCCAGAATCGCGCAGAAGAAATCGCCGAACGGCACGGAGACGGCCGGCGTTGCCGCGCCGTCCCAGTACATATCCAGCCGGAGCGCCCGCAGCATGTGCGGGTCGCGCTCGCGGATCGTAAACCACATCCGCCGAATCTCGCCGCTGCCGGCCAACTCCAGGAGGGTCCTGGTCTGCCCGGCCGGCAATCCATCGCAAGCCGCGCCCTTGCCCCCTTTGTTCGACTGGCCGCCCTCGCCCTTCGCGCCGGTGGGATTTTCGAAGCTTACCCAGCGCGATTCCGCGCCATCGGGCACCCGATACAGTTCGGACGGCGAAGCGCCCTGCGAACTCACAAGCGGTGCGGACAATAGAAGTGCAGCCAGGATGATTCGTGCCATTGGTTGTCTTCCCTTGGTTCTATGGTTGGGGGGCCGGCGCCGCTTCGGGGGCCGGCGGCTGCGGAAATGCAAGCGACCACTTCCCTTCCGCGTCTTGCGTCAACGTCGCAACTTCGATCCCGGCAACGTCGGTGAGCTTGACGGACGGTATCCCCTTGGCGTCCACACGCACCGCGACAGTTGCCTTGCCCGTGCGGTCCAGCACGGTAATTGATGGCGCATCGTCCGCTCCGACGGCCACTTCCGCCCGCTTGCGTTCGTCGCGTCCAAGCAGAGCTACACTGGCCGCGCCTTTCGGATTCGCGGAAATGGAAACGCGCGGTTTGCCCGACGGGTCCAACAACTCCAGATACGACTTGCCGTCCGCGGCGACGCCCATCCGTGCGCCCGGCTTGCCCTCGGCGTCGACCGCCTCAAACCGTTGCGAGCGCACCACGTTCTCTTCGGCGGACACCCCGGAACTCGTGGCAAGTACGGCCAACATCCCGCCTGCGAACGATGCCCCTATCAGCACTCCAATCAGAAGCCCACTCCGTTTCAACCCCATGACACGCTCCTCCCTTTCCGCACAATCGCCTTCATATCAGCGGCAATCTGGGTTTTCCCTCATCGCTGCGTTTCACTTCGCGCACTTCGGGTGTCCACGTCAAGAGCCTGCTTTCAATGCGCGCAACCTGCCACGAAGTCACTTCGCGCGACAGCGCTTCGCATTGCGCCTTCGCCTCCTCCGCGCCCAAAGTTTGCGCGAGGCGCCACCACCAAAAGGCTTTGTCTGAATTCCTCTCCACAACCCCACCCTCGGCGTAGGCGCGCGCCAGACGGACAACGGCGGGCACATACCCCGCCGCGGCTGCCTTGTGCTGCCACCGAATGGCTCCGCGCAAATCCCTTGCAGGGCTGTCGCTGGATTCCATGAGCAGTCCAAGTTCGTGCTGCGCCTTTGGATTTCCCAGGCGCGCCGCGGGTTCGAGCAGCTGGAGTGCCTCGGGTATATTCACGGCAACACCGTTCCCGCGCGCCAACATCAGCCCCGCCGCGACCTGGGCCTCAAGCAAATTTGCATCCGCCGCCTTGCGATACAAGAGGAGGGACTCTTCGGGGTTGGCCTCGATTCGATAGCCGACGGGAGGCCGCACGCCGTGCTCCAGCAAGGCGGCCAGGCCATAGAGCCCCTCCGGGACGCCGTGCTCCGCGGCGAGGCGGAGATACTTCTCCGTATCTTGAAGATGTGCCACCACGCCTTGCCCTGTTCCATAGAGATAGGCCAAAGGGTAATAGGCCTCGACGTACTTGGCGTCTGCCGCTTTGCGCAGCCATTCCGAGGCCCCGACATAATCCCGGTTTGCGCGAACGCCCTCGAAATAGAGCATCCCCATCTCGTATTGCATCCGCGGGTTGCCGCGGCCGGCTGCGCGCTTCATCACGTCGATCTTCATGACCCTGTCGTTGTCGCTCGGCCGGCCTATGGCGAAATACCACGCGCCGAAACCGGCTAACGCCAATGCCAAGACAGCGACAATCGCCATCGCCGTGCGCCGCCTGATCGCCCTTTTGCTCGACGGCCTCATTGCGATGACGCCTTCGGCTCTGGGTGAACCGCGCCGGATTGGTGCTCGCGTACAAGCCGCTCCGCTTCCGAGCGCTGTTCCTGCGTCATGGACTGTTCAAGGCCTGCCAGCGTTGCGGCTGCGTTCGTCGCGCCGGCATCCAACGCCAACGATGCCCATACGTAAGCGTGGACCGCGTTTTTCTCAACGCCACGCCCTTCCGCATACGCGTGAGCGAGTTCAAGGCGCGCCAGCGCGCTGCCATTCTCCGCGGCCTGCTGGAGCCAGCGTGCCGCTTGTGCGTCATCCGCGTTTCCGGCAAGGCCACTCCTCGACAAAATGCCAAGCGCGTACATGGCGTCCGAATTGCCTTGGCGCGCCGCTTCTTCATACCACTTCGCGGCGGTGGCATAGTCGTTTGGAGCCCCGAACCCATCCGAGTACATTTTCGCCAACCGGGTCTGAGCCGGAGCCAAACCTTGGGCGGCCGCCCTCCGGTACCACAGCACCGCTTCCTCTGTGTCTTGCGGAATGCCGAAACCATCAGGCGCGAGGGCGCCCTGTTCGCATAAGCGCGCCAGTGCGTACTGGGCCCCGGCGTGCCCCTGGGTTGCGGCCTCGCTCAGCCAACGTTGTGCATGCACATAATTGCGGGTTACCCCACTTCCTTCGAGGTAGCGCATGCCAAGATCGTATTGAGCACCCGCATATCCCCACGCCGCCTTTCGCTCGACGGCTCCCGTGCCGGAATGGCCGCAGGCACAGACAAGCAGCAATGCGGCGCACAGTGATCCGAATCGGAGCGATCGTGCGATGTTTTCCCGCATTTCATAGGCGCTTTGAGCAACATGCTTTGGCATGACGCGTAGTGTATCAAAGACAACGCGCACAGTGCTCAGGGGATGCTCTGGTGATCGCGGTCGCGGAGGCGGTACCAGCACAGAAGCGCGTCGCGCACGGGGAGCGCCGGGCCTTGTCCCTCGGGCGAATTCACGTACGCATAGGCCACCGACGAATAGGCAAACGGCTTCAATCGATCCGGGTTCCACGGATTTACGAACTGCATCTTGAAGCGCGACGTGAAATGAATCGCGTCCTGCGAGTGAAAGCGGTACATCGCGACACTGGCGTTCAAGGTGTCTTTCACGGGCAATCCGTGTAGCGGCCCCGCGAAGACCCCTTCCCGAAAATACCAGCCGCCCATGAAGTAGTCTTCAAGGCCCGTGCCCGCAAAACGCGGCTTGTCCCAATCGTTGTCTACGTAGATGTACTCCGGCGCTTCGAGGAAGCTCAGATAGTTGCGGTCCTGCCCCTGCATGGAGAGGGCGATTCCCACGTACTGGCCCTTCCCCTGGAACTGGGCAACATCGATGGGGGTAGGCCCGTCATTGCGTCCGGTGTGAAACTGGGCGTGGAAATAACCCGCATCGCCGGGAACTTCGCTGGTAAGCTGATAGAGGACGTTCATGAAGACGTCCGTATCGATCTTCTCATCCATGTTCTCGATCTCGATGCGGAATCCCTTGCGGAACGGCATGGGGAACTTGCAGAAGAATCCCCCGCTCGAAGTGCCCACATAGTCCGACGCAAAATTGGCGACTTCGCACAGGCCTACTCCGAAGAAGTCGCCCGCCGGCGCCTCCACGGCGGGCTTTGCAGCGCCGTCCCAATAGATGCGCACGATCAGGGTCTTCAAGATGGTCGAGCTGATGGGCGCGTCCGTATTCCAGTGTTGCCAAAACCAGCCGGGGAAGGTCATCCACAGGTTGGCGATGTAGCCCTTGCCCTGGACGTCGCCGATGGTGATGGCCTCGCCTCTGGGAATCCGGACCGTCTTGGAGCGGCGTTCCAGATTGAACGTCGTCAATTGTTGCGTCTGCTCGTTGCGGCTTCGCGCTATCTCAAGCGCCGAAGCAACGGAAGTGTTGTCGCCCATGGCAGACCCCTTTGTGTTGGGACGAAATTTCGCCGGCGCGCCCGCCGCAAACGCGGTCGAGGCTCCAAGCATCACAATGGATAGAGCGGACAGGAATCGCGCGTTCATCAATGGAGCCTCCCTCTGTGCGGCGTTCGCCGTCCACGCATGGTGGCGGAATCGCCGCCGGATTTCCACAGCGCCTTACTAGCCGCCATCGTCCGGCATTGTCTATACTTGGCTCGCAACCGGGCAACGCAACTCCCAAAAGGAAGCACTACGCATGGCCAAGACAAGCAAGGCGCCGCTCCGCACAGAAGTAAAACACGAGGATACCTGGGACCTGACGCCCCTGTTCAAGAACGATGCCGCCTGGCATAAGGCGTATACGGAATTCGAGCAGCGTATCGAAGGGTTTGGCGCGTTTCGCGGCAAGCTCGGGAAGTCGGCGAAGATGCTTCGCGCGTGCTACGACTTCGACGTCGATCTGGACAAGCTGGCGGAGCGTCTTTCGCAGTATGCGTTTCTGAAGGCATCGGAGGACGTGGCCAACAGCACGTACCAGGGCATGGTGCAGCAGTATGTGTTCATGGCCACGCGCGCGGGGGAGGCGGCGAGCTTCATCGCTCCGGAGATTCAGGCCATCCCCGAGAAGAAGATCAAGGCCTATCTCAAAGACCCCGCTCTCAAGGATTTCCGCTTCAGCTTGGAGAAGCTGCTACGGTACCGCAAGCATATCCTCTCCGAGAAGGAAGAGCGATTGCTGGCGATGCAAGGCGAAGTGGCGGGTACGGCGGGCAAGGTCTTCGGTCAGTTGAACGACGCCGACTTGAAGTTTGGAGAGGTGAAAGACGACCGAGGGCGCAAGGTCGAATTGACGCAAAGCTCGTTTCGCAGCTTGCTGGAGTCGCCCAAACGCGCGGTTCGCAAGCAGGCCTTTCACCAGTTCTATAAGGAATATGCCGGCCACTCGAACACGCTCGCGGCGGCGCTCGGTTCGTCGGTGCTTCAAGACATCTACCACGCGCGTGTGCGCAATCATCCCTCCGCGCTCGAAGCGTCCCTTTTCGGCGACAACGTGCCCGTCGCCGTGTACGATAGCCTGATCGAGGCCGTGCACAGCCATCTCGACACCATGTATCGCTACTTCGAAGTGCGCAGGAAGGCGTTGAAGCTGAGCCAGATTCACGCCTACGACATCTTCGTTCCAATTGTCCCCACGAAGCGCGTAAACATCCCCTACGACAAGGCGGTCTCGACGATACTCGATTCGCTGGAGCCGCTTGGCGCGGAGTACGGCAAGGCGCTTGAGAAAGGGCTTAACGGGCGCTGGGTGGATCGGTATGAGAACAAGGGAAAGCGAAGTGGGGCGTTTTCGTCGGGGGCGTACATCGGCCCCCCCTACATTCTCATGAACTATCGCGACGATGTCATGGACAGCATGTTCACGCTGGCGCACGAGGCCGGGCATTCGATGCACACGTATTTCAGCGCGCGCAATCAGCCGTATCAGTATTACAACTACACGATCTTCGTCGCGGAAGTTGCGTCGACGTTCAACGAGCAGTTGCTCGGCAAACACCTGTTCGAGCGCGCGAAAGACAAGCGCACCCGCGCCTTTCTCATCAACAAGGAGATCGACGAGATCCGGGGCACGATTATCCGCCAAACAATGTTCGCGGAGTACGAGAAGATTATTCACGCGATCGCGGAAAGCGGCGAACCTTTGACGCTCGAACGGTTAAGGGACGAATACCGCGCGCTGCTCGACCTCTATTTCGGACCGGAGTTCGCGCTCGACGAGGAACTGTCGCTGGAAGGGCTGCGCATTCCGCACTTCTACAGCGCCTTCTACGTGTACAAGTATGCGACGGGATTGTCCGCCGCGATTGCGCTGTCGCAACGCGTGCTCAATGGGGGCAAGGCTGAACGGGACGCGTATCTGCGTTTCTTGTCCAGCGGCGGCTCGAAGTTCCCGCTCGACCTTTTGCGCGATGCAGGCGTCGATATGGAGCGCCCGGAACCCGTGGCAACGGCCATGGCGCGATTCAAGTCCCTGGTCGATGAATTGGAGGCGTTGATCTAGCTTATTGTCGCCTCTGCTTCTGTTGTGCACGTATTTGTGACGCCCGGTCTTCGTGCCGGGCATCCTTATCGTGCCCAATGCGGCGCGGTAGAATACCCGCCCTGCGAAATCCGTCATTGGCTCTGAAGCCGTGCAAGCACCTTCCCGACGACGCCCGGGTGACGGTCGTATTGATGCACCACGTGATAGGGCGTGCCTGCGCTGTTCAAGAGGAGCCCCGCCTCGTCCATCCGAATTGCATCCGGCCGCACATAGTTCATCGTGAATACCGGCCCCACCTCGTTGCTGAAGAGCTGCACGTCGTTTAACCGGCCCGTATGGATGAGGCAATTATGAATGCCTTGGTCGATGCCCGGCGTCACAAACAACAGCGACGGGACCTCCTCGTTGATTCGGCTCATCTCATCCGTCATCGCTTGAAGGTAGGCGCGGACTGCGTCGAACGTGCCTATGGTTGTGCCGGAACATACGATGGGCTTGTCGATTAGGGACTCGCACGTGGTCCTGCCATACGCGGCGGCAATCCAGCCCGTGTTTGCGTGGCAGCGGCCTATCGTCATCCCGCTTGTCTCCATGAATCCACAGAGCGCCCCCGTGTGCTCGAAGTCGAACGGATCGCGCTGGAAGACGACGTCGCGAACGTCGGAGAGCATAACGCGCTCGATGGACATGGGTAGGCGTTGCAGGAAATGTGCGTAGGCGAAGTAGCGAAGGCAATTGATCTGTACGTCCGCTTCCCGCGACGATTCGTCGATGGAAAAGATCTCCACGCCGAAATCCCGCAGCATCGCCGACGTGCGCTCGCTCGTTCTC
>JBHEKO010000044.1:0-2802 GCA_041859475.1 Candidatus Hydrogenedentales bacterium | reverse complement strand
GCGGCCAGTTCGGTCGACGCGAGAATGGCGTAGTAAGAGATCATCTCCATGCTGCTATCCGCGAACTCGACGGCGTCCTGGCTCGCGTAGCTGAACCCCTGCGCATACAGGGCGTCCTGAAATCCCATGATGCCGAGGCCGATGGGACGGTGGTTCATGTTGGTGTTGCGCGCTTCGGGTGTGGGGTAGTAATTGATGTCGATGACGTTGTCGAGCATGCGGACGGCGGTGCGGACCGTGCACGCGAGGAGGGCCTCGTCGAGCCCGGTTTCGGTGGTGTGGGCAGCGAGATTGATGGAGCCGAGGTTGCAGACCGCCGTCTCTTCTTTGGTCGTGTTCAATAGGATTTCGGTGCACAGGTTCGAGCAATGCACGACGCCCATATGGTCTTGCGGCGAGCGAATGTTCGAGGGGTCTTTGAAGGTGATCCAGGGGTGGCCGGTCTCGAAGAGCATCGACAGCATCTTGCGCCACAAAAGCACCGCATCGACGCGTTTGTATTGGCGCAATTCCCCCCGTTCGGCCATCTTCTCGTACTCAACGTAACGCGCTTCGAAGGCCTTACCGTAGAGGTGATGAAGGTCTTTCACTTCGCTCGGGTTGAACAGGGTCCAGTGTTCTTCCGCGAGCACGCGCTTCATGAACAAGTCGGGGATCCAGTTTGCGGTGTGCATGTCGTGGGTGCGGCGGCGTTCGTCGCCGGTATTCTTGCGCAGGTCGAGGAAGTCCTCGATGTCGAGGTGCCACGTTTCGAGATAGGCGCACATCGCGCCCTTGCGCTTTCCGCCCTGATTGACCGCGACGGCGGTGTCGTTCGCAACCTTGAGGAAGGGGATGACGCCCTGGCTCGTGCCGTTCGTGCCTTTGATGTAGCCGCCCGTAGCGCGGACATTCGTCCAGTCGTTGCCAAGGCCGCCGGCCCACTTCGAAAGGCGGGCGTCGTCGGAGATGACCTTGAAGATGTGCTCAAGGTCGTCTTCGATGGTGGAGAGGTAGCAGGAGCTGAGTTGCGGATGGAGCGTGCCCGCGTTGAATAGCGTGGGCGTGGACGACGTGAACAGGAACTTCGATAAGACTTCGTAGAACTCAATGGCGCGGTCGTCGCGTTGCGGGCCTTCGTTGATGGAAAGGCCCATGGCGACGCGCATCCAGAAGTATTGGGGAGTCTCGATGCGGCGTCCATTGTCATGGATGAGGTAGCGGTCGTGGAGGGTCTGAAGTCCCATGTAGGCAAATTGAAGGTCGCGTTCGAGGTCCATGGCGACGGCGAGACGGTCGAGATTGAATTCGAGCAGGACCGGGCTCAGCCGCTCCAGGCGGACACCCTCGGCAACGTAGTGCCGGAAATGATTGCGGTGCAGGGCGTCCAGCGAGCCGACTTCAATGCCCTTGGGCAGCACTTCGTTATAGATGGACCGAAGAAGCAATCGCGCCGTGACGGAGTTGTAGGCGGGGTCGCGCTCGATGCGCCCCTTGGCCGCGAACATGCAGGCCTTGGCGATCTCCTGGGGGGTGATTCCGTCGTACACGGTCTGCATCACTTCGTCGTAGACTTCATCGACGAGGGCGATATCTTCCACGCCCCGGCAGGCTTCGGACAACGTTCGGCGGATTCGCGAACCGGTCAGGACTTCGTGCGAGCCATCGGGCATTTGCACAAGCACTTGGGCAAGCGGCTCGCCTTGAAGGTCAGTCTCACCACGCAACGCGCGGGCCTTCTTGCGATCCTCGCGATAAACAATGTAGCGGCGCGCGACGGCATACTCGCCGCTCTGCATGAGCTGGCGTTCGACGGCGTCCTGGATGCGCTCGACTTCGATGCGCTGCCCCGTGCGAGCGTTTTGAAGGGCCTCCGCTATGACGACTTCGGCGACGGACCGCGCCTTCTGTAGGATGCTGCTTTCGAGGGGTTCGTCTTTGGCCACGCCATTCTCGGCCTTGAAAGCCTTTTCAATGGCATGGAAGATGCGCTCGCCGTCGAATTCGACCGTGCGCCCATCGCGCTTGACAATGGCTTGTCCTGCTTGAGGTTCGATCACCGGGAGGTCCCTCCTTGCCGGTCAATTGCTGACATCGGCCTGTGCCGCCTTCACGTTCCGCTTCCCAGCCCTGACGCCGCGCAGCCAGACGGAGCCCCTCCCGCATGCACCCACAGGCACGGGGCGCCTTGCCGGTAAAGACAAAGCGGTCCCTATGACTGAAATTGCGGTTCCAGCACCGTTGAAATGCGATACCCAGCGTGTCTTGCGGAAACCCCAGGACTGCCGATTCCCGCTACTGGCATGTCGGTTTCTCGATTCGTCAGCCCGTATCCGCCGAATCGAGAAAATCTGCGCTAAGGCACAATATACTGTGGTATAGTCGAACTGTCAATACCAAATTTAGCGGTTCCGGGTTTTCGAGAAACAGGTGACTTTCCCACTCAGAATTCCTTCTTTGAGCGGTTAGTTAGTCAAGTGTTAGCTTCGATCCAATGAATTGGATCGGGCGATCTGGCGGATAGGATCGGGTGATCTTGTTCTTTGTAACGCCGGCTTCCAGCCGGCTCTTAACCTAACCACAGGACTTCGTCACTCCCAATTCAAGCTAAAGCGAACGACTAGCCTGGCGCGGCCCAGCCGCAACCAAAGCAAGTGAGCGAGCGGGTTCGATGTTTTGCGAGCCAATCTTGTAAGATAGGCCCATTGGGGGAATGCTATGAACATTTCATCGAGATGCGAGTATGCATGCCGGGCTGTACTTGAACTGGCACGCAATGACCACAACGAGTCGCCCATGACGGCGGTCCATATTGCCACCCTG
>JBHEKO010000032.1:0-5147 GCA_041859475.1 Candidatus Hydrogenedentales bacterium | reverse complement strand
ACAGCCGGCATAGCAGGCGCCCCAACCAACTCTCAATCGCCGACAGAACCCGGAATGGCCAAGAAACGGGGACCGACCAGGCAAATTAGCTTCTTCAGACAGAACCAGGCAATGCAAAGTCCGACAGACTCGATCAGTCCTGTGTAATTTCGCTGTTCGCCGAGCGCGCGATCGCAGGGTGACCGCATTTCGTTGCCTTCTATTTACGGCGGTCGATAATGTAGTTTGACCCCGGCAGGCGTTTGGCAAACGTCTTCACTTCGGCCACGCGGCTGAACAGTTCCGCGATGTGCGTAACTTGTGTCGATATCGTGTCCACCGCGCCGATGGAACAACTCATGAGCGGGTACTGCTGCGGATTTCCCTGCCGGTCCACAGACTGGATATACCCGCGCACGCGGTCTTCTTCGTCGTAGAAATCCGTCGCAACCAACTCGAATGAAGCAATGATACGTTCACACGCCTGCGCCATGAGTTGCGGGGGCGTGATAAAGACGAAATCGTCGCCGCCGACGTGTCCCACATAAGTTTCGTGGCTTTCAAGCGAGCGTATGGTATTCACGAGAATGCGCGCCGTCATGCGAATCGCTTCGTCGCCGCGGCCAAAGCCGTAGCGGTCGTTAAACGCTTTGAATCCGTCGATGTCGAGGTAACCAAATGCGAAGGCGGTACCGTTGTTGAGCCTTCGCTCGGCCTCGCGTGTAATCGTCAGGTTGCCGGGCAGTCCTGTGAGGGGATTCGCATTCACGTCGCGTTGCGCCCGCGCCCAGCACATTCGTATGCGCGAGATCAGTTCGGCGCCGGAGAAGGGTTCGACGACATAATCGTCTGCGGGATTGTGGTGCCAGTCGATCTCGGCCTCAATCTCTTTGGGAGTGACGATGATGATTGCAGGCAGATGTCCGTACACATTGTCCGCTTTGATTTCGTCCAAGAGGCTGCGCGTGCCTCGCGCCGGCATTTTGTAGCGGATAACGACGCATTGAGGAGGCTGCGCGAAAAACGCGTCCAACGCTTTGAACCCGTCGTCGACGAGCTTGGGCACGAGCCCCGCCGCATTCAGCATCGAGGCAATTCGCTCGCCGGACTCTACATTGTTGTCGGCGACCAATACGAGTGATGTCGGCGATATGCTCATCGGTCACTCACCGAACGTCAGGTTTGCTACGCCCGTGGAGAATTCGATTTCCGCCTCCTCAAGTGCCTTGTCGATCTGCGAGAAACTAATACCCAAGCTTTGAAACGCTTCATGATTCAACGGTGGCATCACATCGTCCCCCGGATGCCCGTACCCCATACCGCGTGCCAGAATGTCCCCCACGTGCACGATACTTGTAGCATCTTTGCTCGCTTTCGCCAGTTCGGGATTGTGGTGATAGGTCAGAGGATCCGCCAACCGGGCGGGAAAATGCCATTGCGTCGCCAGCCAACTTGCCACACGCGTGTGCGAGACTCCGAGCACTTCCCGCTCGACGTCGCCCACGTAGCGGTTCGCCAAACGGGCTGTTTCGAGCACTTGCTGGTACTCTTTTGGAAACACAAAGGTCAGGGCGACTTTGCCAAGATCATGGAGCAAGCCGGCAACCATGATTTCCTCTGGTTCCGAGTTGCCCATCTGCTGCGCCAATTTGCGGCTCACGATTGCGCAGCCCAGACTGTGTTTCCAGAGGCCTTGCCCCGAAGCGCCCAGCGTGTCGAACACCGCCGTGCCAACCACAAGACCCTTGACGACATTGAACCCCAGCAACACGACCGCGTGCGTAATCGACGATATGCGTCCCGGAAACCCATACACGGGCGAATTGACTAATCGAAGCAGTTTCGCGGTCAAGACCTGGTCAGTCGAAATCACTTGGGCGACGTCCGCGGCGCTCGATTCCCCACTCTCTGTCATGAGACTAATCTTCTTGAGAATCCCGGGAAGCGTCGGCAGATTGGCCAGTTCGACGATTTTCTTTTCGATACGTTCAATAGGTATAGCCACGCAGTCTGCCCTTTCTATCCGTGTGCGTTGACAGGGTCGTCAGCCCAGCCGCATGAAGTTCAACCGTTTCTCGATCGTGGCTTTGATTTGAAGCATGATAGGGTCGTCAACCCCTTTGAAGCGGGTCTCAAGCTCGGTCAGGCGCAATTCGAACGACGCGTCGCTCGACTTTTCGTCGTCCGGAGCATCCAGGACCACGGCATCCACCCCGGCATTTTTTAAGTGTTCGATAGCTGTTTCCGTCAATCGATAGCCTGCCGGACACAGCACGGCGCCGCCCGCATTGGTGACGGCCTTCGCGATGATTTGCCCGGGCTTCAAGTCGCCAATATTTACGAGTATCATATATTGCTCCTGGACTCTGTCCATATGGATTCTACGGGGTAAGCGCAAGCCTGTCAAAGCGGACATCGACCGCACGCGCGGCGTTTTTGAAGTCTCACCGCTCCGCATAGCGGCAACCCAAGAAATTCGACTACTAGTGCTGTCCGATCGACACCTAGAAAGGAACCGGTCGAAGCAGGAAACGGGACTTCAAATCATGGGGGAACACGCACGCTCACGGACGAGCATGGACGCTCATGGACGAACATGGACCAACGAATACGGCCAGGCGCGGGAGATTTTGGCGAAGTAGATGGGCTGAGTCGTCTTGACAATTCAGGGGGGGGCGCGAGGTCTGCGAAAACTGCGTAAATTACGAATAATTTATATAAATCATACATTGACATTGAAGTATTTCGAAACCAGCCACTTGAGCTGCTGGTCGAATCTGATACAATACGCCTCGTGCGTATATCCCGGGAGCTTGGTCCTCGGGGGGCCGGGTTTACTGCATGTTAGAGACATGGAGAGGGATGTAGAAAATGCGATCGAAGCATATCCAGTATGCGTCGAGACGTTACACGATGACGCCGGAAGAATCCGCGAGCTGGGAACGGTCGGATGACCACGAGCGACGCAGGTTGATAGGAGCATTGGGAGATAGGCTGGCAGAAGATGCCGCCGACTCGGGCTGCTACTACCTGTTCTACCATACAAATGGTCAGCTCTTGGCGAAGACGGTCCAGCACGAGGCGCTCTTTCCCCAGAATACGTAGGGGCAGGGCTCGGAATCATCGCCCGTTCGATGCGCAGAAACCAACGAGAGCGCCCGGACCATCCGGTTCGGGCGCTCGGTTTTTTTCGGGGAAGGCGGCGCGCAACGGAGCCGCACCCGGGGGCAACTCACGCGCCGAATTGATTGAGGTGGTGCGTGAAGTGGGCGATGTGGAACTTGCGCCACGAGGCAGGAGGGAGCACGCCGAAGTAGGGGTGCATTCGCGAGGGGAGGTTGCCCGCTTCGACGCATACGAGGTATTCGTCGAGAGTGGCCTTCAGGGATGCGATGTCGCCGTCGCGGAAGGTGAAGGTTCCTTTCTTTCCGTCGGGCCGGGGGATTCGAACGTTGCGGGGGATGGCGACGAGTTGGTTGATGATGAGCGGGCGGAATAGGGTGCGCGTTTTCCAGTTGCCTTTGAAAGGCAGGTCTGGGCCCGCCCCCATAGTGTAACGCACCGTGTCTGTCAGGTGACCGATGATCTGCGGGAGCGTGGAAGTTCCCCATTGGGGTGTCGCGTCCGGAGGCAAGACGGTCAGGCGCTGGATAGTCTCATCTGCGTACTGCCGGGTCATTTTGCGAGGCATGGCGATGCCCTCCCGGTTTCTTTGGTTCGGACAGCCTCCGAGGGGATTACCCGAAGCCTTTGAGTCATTTGAGGTCTACGGCTAATCCCAAGACGCCCGGCGTGGAGGCCGGGCGTCACAGCACCGAGTATTCGGATTCACCTATCGCCGGCTAGGGCGCGAGTTCGTATACGTGTACGTCAAAGCGGCTCCAGGCGTCTACGACGGCCCCGTTTTCGATGGGGAGCGTGCGGTCTTCACCGAGCACGGTACAAGTCTTCCAGGAGCCGAGGCCGGAGAGCGTGGCTTTGCATGGGCTCTTGTCGGCGTTGCAGGTAAAGAGGTAGAGCTTGCCGTTGTGTTGCTTGGCGCGCCACTCGACGCCTTTGTCCACGGAACGGCCGAGTTCTTCGTAGTCGATGGTCACCGGCGTCTCGGCGACGGGGGCCGCGAGGGGGCCGGCAAGTTCCGCGAGCTCGCGCACGACGCGTTTGATGCCGCTCCAACAATCGGAAGGTTGCGGCGTGTAGAATGTGCCCCAATACACGATGCCGTTCGCGCCGTGGATGACGGATTGAAAGGCCATGAAACGGCTTTCGTCATAGCTCGGATAGAGCACCTTCTCTTCTCTGCGCTCTTTCTCGTCGGCGAGCATTTCCCACGCAAAGCCTTGGAGTACCATGAAGACGGGCCGGTCTGGCCCTCCTACCCGTCGCATCTTGTCGGTGTACTCGCCCACTTGGCTGATGTAGGTGTTGAGCAAGTCTCCTTGCAGCCCATCTTCAAAGAGCGCGTATTGGGTTTTGAGACCGGCGGGAGCCACGGGATAAATGTCGACTGCGACGATGTCGGTCCCTGCGTTGTAGGCCTGCAGGGTCTTGACAAGGTTTGTGGGCGCGTGATTTGTGTAGAGCAGATGATTCGGGTCCGCTTGCTTGATGATGGGATACGCCTCGACAAGCGCCTGGGCGGGAATGCGCGTCTCGGGCTTCATCCAACTCCACGCGGGCTCGTCCACGGTTTCAAGGAATGCCAACGATGGATGGTTCTTCACGGCATTGACTGCATCCGTAATCGCTTTTGCACTTCCTTCCTTATCTTTCAGGTCAAGCGTGCCTGCGTTAGCCCACGTCATGAGACCAGCCTGCTGCGCAAGGTCCATGTCCGCGCCCGAAGCGCTCACGAGATTGAAACCCGCCTGCGCCACTTCTTGATACAACTCAGGCGTGTGCGTGGGAGCGGTGTATTTGTTGCCAACTTGATAAGCCCCGAGAATGAACGTGCGGTTACCGTTCACCTTTACCATACCGTCGGTATCGTAGGTCGTCGTGTACGGACCTGCCGCGCTCGCTGAGAGCGCCGTCATCAATGCCGTCAATCCAATTCGTAGTGCGTTCACGGTTACTTCCTTCTATTTCAACAGTGGTAGGACCTTCTTGAATTCAGGGGTGCCTGCTTCCCGAAGGATCTCGAACAGTGCCATCTCCGTTGTGACAAG
>JBHEKO010000775.1:0-3384 GCA_041859475.1 Candidatus Hydrogenedentales bacterium | reverse complement strand
TTGCGACCTTGCAAGCCATGGTGCGACCGTAGCCGAGCGACAAGGTCACCAGATTTTCCGGTTGGCCGGGCTGAATCCACACCTGCCCTTGGAGCTTACGTCCGCCTACCGTGACTTCGACAATATCGAAGATGGAAAGGTTCAGACGTTCCGCGAGAGGCAGTCCGACGATTACGGCGTTGTCCCACGTGAGCTTTGTGAGGGGCTTGGGCAACTCTTGGAGCCAGCCGTTGTTCGCCCAACGTCCATCGCCAACCGTCGAATCGAAGCAGAAGGCGACTTCGATTGCGCCTTCGGCAACCGGCTCCGGCGCGGCGAGCGCCAAGTCGGCCCGCACCTTCAGGTCTTTTGGAGACAGGGCCGTTCCTTCGACTACGCCTTTCGCGAGGGCAGTCTTCCAGAATGCGTCGAACCCAAGATCGCCGTGGCGCTTCTTCCAATATTCGCGCACGAGGGTATGGCCGGTATTGCCTTGCCCCGCCAAAGCGGCGAGCAGTTCGTGGGCCGATTTTCCGTTGTACAGCGGGGCGATAAGTGGCTGCATGACGGTCGCGGTCCCGTCGAAGGTTAGCGCGTCGCTCCAGGTTTCCAGGTAGTGCGCTTCCGGCAAGTGCCAGTGGCAGCGTTCCGCCGTTTCATCGTAGTAGAGTCCGAGGTGGACCCGGTGCGCAACCTTGTCCAAGGCGGCGGCGAAGTCCAAGTCGACTGGCGCGTAGTACACGGGATTGCCGCCGAGGACGATGAGCAATTCGACTTTGCCGTCTTGCATGTCGCGCACGAGGGTCTTGAGCGATTCGGTCTGGTCGGCGGCCTGGGGGTCCGCCTCGACCGCATCGGTGTAGACGACCGTCTGGCCCGCGTTGCCAAGCTTTTCGTTAATGCGATGGGCCAGGATATGCACGAGCGGGGGTTGGGATTCGCCTGCAAGGACGACTCCCGAACCGGCGTGCTGAAGGAGATCCGCCGCGACGGCATCGACCCACTTCTTCCGCGATTCATCGACTTCCGGGCCGGGCGCATCCACGCCGAGTTTGCGCGCGATGGCGCGTGCAATTACTTCAATGTGGCTTGGCTGCACATGCACGGCGTGGTCCGCCATCGCTCCGGTGAGCGTCGGCGTACCTTCCACGCAGTAGAGACGGCTAATTGCGTGCTGCTCGGGAGTCGTGCGCCGCTTGGCGGTGAAGTCTCGCGTGTATCGGACGTTTTCGGGGGTCGGGGCGAGGAAGTCCGAGTCCAGCGACAAGATGACATCGGCCTTGTCGAATCGGTATTGAATGCCGACCGGCTGCCCGAAGGCCAGGCGCGCGGCGCGGACTGCGCTGTCCGATCCACCGGGCTCGTATTGGTGCCAACGCAGACCGGGAATGCCCGCCTGCAACTGTTCGAGTTGGTTGCGCAACGTTGGGGAGGTCACGGTTTCGGAGAGGATGCGTATGCCGGCGCTGCCGGTATCCTTGAGTCCTTGCGAGATCTTGGTTCCGTCGGCGAGCTTCTCGCCGTTGACGAGGATATCGATCCACTTCGCGAACGTATCCCAGGTACTGATGGACCCGAGCTTGCGGGCGACGGTGGAGCGGTCGGGGTCGTATAGAGTGAGAATGGACGCCTGCGAAAAGATATCCGTACTTCCGAGGCTGGCGGGGTGATTGGGGTTGCCCTCCAGCTTGGTGGGGCGGCCCATCTGGTTTTCGGCGAGAAGCCCGATTGCGCGGCCGCGCGAGGTCATGGCCGTCGCGAAGTACATCGGCAACCCGGGCACCAATTCCACCGGGGGTTTCACATAGGGGATGATTTGCTCGTTGGGCTGGCGCGAGCAGGCGGTGAGTCCCGCCAGGGCAAGCGAGGCGCCCATCACTTTCATGAACGCGCGGCGGTCGACGCCATCGGGCATGACCGAAGCTTCGCGGGGAAACTCGCGATCCATGAAGCCTCGGAACGAGGGCGTCTCCGCCAGCTCTTCCAGGCTCTGCCAGTATTCGCGTCCCGTACGTCCGGCCATCGCTTCGCGGACTGCGGCCAGATCCAATCGGTTCTTTGTATTTTCGTATGTATTCACGACTGCGTTCGTTCCTGGTGCTTCCATGTCTCGATTACCGGTGGCACACCGAACAATTCGTCAACTGCTCCACGCGAACCCCGTACTCTTCCACCAGCTTCTTGCCCTCGTCGAGCTGGTTCGAGCCCGGTTTCCACTCCACGGAGTAGACCTGGTCTTTGGGGCGGATGAACTTCTCGGGAGATTTATGGCACTGCAAACACCACGCCATGTGGAAGGTATTGGCTTTGGACATCAGGGGCATCTGATCCACCTGCCCGTGGCAGGTCGTGCATCCGATTCCCTTGTTCACGTGAATGCTGTGATTGAAGTAGACGAAATCCGGCAAGTCGGTAACGCGGTTCCAGACAAGGGGTGTGCCCGTGTCCCAACTAGTGCGAACCGGTTCCAGGATGGGGGCTTCGGTCCAGACTTGCGAATGGCAGGTCATGCACGTTTCGGTTGGAGGGATGCCCGCGAAGGGGCTCGTGTCGACCGAGGTGTGGCAGTAGCGACAATCGATGCCCAATCCTGCAACATGGTGTTTGTGGCTGAAGGGGACTTCCTGTTCTTTGGCGACGTCCACATTGGTAACGAAAGGCGAGCGGTAGAACGCCATCGCTCCTCCCAACAGCACGTTCAGGAGAATTGCCCCCCCCACGATGCTAACCCGCGCCATCGTGTTCATACTCGATGGGAAGACTTGTGCCACGTGAGTACCTCTTCTTCAGCCTTGCTACAGGCACGGCGAAAAAACAGAATCCGCCATGGGCCTGTCTGAATAAGCCTTGCAACCGTTATCGACCGGAAATTAGCCGCCACGCCGGACGGGCACGCCCCTCTGCGATTCACAAACGCGGAAGTGTCTTGCCCCTCAATGCGGTCACGTCTTTCGCGGTCCCGAAAGACACGGCCTTAGCTGTCGAGTAATGAAGCCGTCACCAGAGGACTTCGTATTTGCAGCCAAGGACGGCGGAGTGTATACGTTTTGCAATCGAAAGTCAATAGTTTCGCGAGGATTTTCTCGATTCGATTGTAACCGTGTACTGCTCAAAGCCTTACAACTCCCATTTCGTACCGGTTAACACGCGAAAGGGGTGGTTTAATCCCGGACAGTTAACATAAATTTACTTTTTTTAGGGCGGTGTACTTTGGAGAGCGTGGGCGTGGCGGACGGAATGGACGGTTAAGGCAATGCGATGCAGGCGGTGCCACACCCCCTTGGGGGAAGCGCCGGTCATCGGGAAGATAGTAAAGAGGCGCTTTCGGCGAAAGCGCCCTACCTTCGAGTCGCCGCATGAACGACCCTGCGATGCAGGCGGCGCTGCACGCCCTTGGGGGAAGCG
>JBHEKO010000631.1:0-5215 GCA_041859475.1 Candidatus Hydrogenedentales bacterium | reverse complement strand
CCCGTCGCCCAGCACGGCACGCGCACAAGCAACGCGAACTCCGACGCCTTCGCCGGCGCGACCGCAATGTCTACCGCGCCGTCCCACGGATACTGCGTCGTCTGCGTGAGCGTCACGTCCGTGCCGGCCGCTTTCACCTTGCCCTCGCCGCCCATGAACAGATTCACGTAGATGCTGTCGTCGCGCACTGCATACACATACCCCGACAGCGCCGGGATAATCCGCACGACGTTCACCGGACAGCACGAGCAATCGAACCACGGATTGCGGCATAAGGTCCCGTGATTGAACGCAAACACGTTGTCGCATTCGAGCGGATTTGGATAGAAATACCGGTCGCCGCTCATCGAGACGCCCGCCAGAAATCCGTTGTACAACGTGCGTTCCAGTACGTCCACATACTTCGAATCGCCGTGCAACAGAAACATGCGCGCGTTCCAATACACGTTCGCAATTGCCGCGCACGTCTCGTTGTACGCCTCCTTGTTCGGCAACTCGTAGGCCGCGCCAAACGCCTCGCCCTCGCGCTTCGCAGCTGTCCCCCCCGTGATGTAGATCTTCTTCGACACCACGTCTTCCCAAATCGCATCCAGCGCGTGCAAATATGCCTCGTCCCCCGTCAACGACGCCACGTCCGCCATGCCGCTGTACATGTAGCCCGCGCGCACCGAGTGCCCGACCGCCTCGCGCTGCTCGATCACCGGCATGTGGTCCTGCTGATACGGTCCGTAGAGCTTCGGACGCGACGGTTGCCCGCGTTGGTCCAGAAAGAACTTCGCAAGGTTGAGGTATCGCTCCTCGCCGGTAACCCGATACAACCGCACGAGACCAATCTCAATCTCCTGATGCCCAGGCACGTCGTGTTTCGCGTTCGGTCCGAAAACCGTATTCACAAAGTCCGCCGACTTCTTCGCGACATCGAGCAGAGACGTCTTTCCCGTCGCGAGGTAATGCGCCACCGCCGCCTCGTACATATGCCCGAGGTTGTAGAGTTCATGGCTCGAAGCCAAATTCGACCAACGCTCCTTTCCCGATCCCGGCTGCGGGTGTGCCGGGTCGATCGTGCGACTCGTGTACAAATACCCATCCGGCTCCTGCGCCGCCGCAATCTTCGCGATGAGGTCGTCGAGATATGCGTCGAGCCTCGGGTCCGGCGCGAGCATCAACGTATACGCCGCACCCTCGATAACCTTGTACACGTCGGAATCGTTGAAGAAGATTCCCTCGAACGGCCCCTCCATCAACTTGCCCGCCTTCGCGAAATTGGTGATGCGGCCCGTCTCCTCGCACTTATGAAAACAATACGGCACCGTCACCGTGCGATTCGTCTCCTGCCGCGGCGTCCAAAATTCGTCCCGAATCCGGACATCCATAAACGGTACCGGCTCTATCGGATAGTCCCGCACCGGCGCGCCGCCCAGAAGAAAACTCCCCGGCAACAACACCGCCATCAACATCATCGCCTGCGCCATATCGCTCTACGCCCCCGTAGTCATTGTTCGAAAAGACACCCGGCTCCCGCCCCGGCATCGGGCAAAGCCGCACAAGCAGTATGCAATCCCCTCCATCAACGACACAAGACTCGCTCCCACATTCCGGGCTTGCCCCGCGCCGGGAGATCTCGCAAGCGCATCGTGCGCCTGCTCCCGTCCGTGCCCGTCCGTGTTCCCCGCCGCCCTTTCATGTACCATACTCCCACGCCTAACGCGCCAAGCAATACTCGCGAAAGGGGAACACGCCGCCATGACCCAGCTCGATTCCGAAGCCCCGCCCACACCCCTGCTTCCCACACAAACTCCGCTCTCTCGAAAGGTCATCGGCTGGACCGCGGTCCTCGTCTCCACGTCCGCGGCCTGCTACTGGTCCGTCTGGGGCAGCATCGAAACCTTTCACGAAGGCTGGTACTACGACTCTCTCCCGAAGAACATCGCCCTCTCCCTCGGTCAATACATGATGCCCTCGCTCGTATTCATCATCACCGCATGCATCGCGATCCGGTGGCCGCGCATCGGAGCCCTACTCCACCTCGCCGCCGCTGCCGTCGCCGCATGGTTCTTCCGCAACGCGGCGATCATCGTCATCTACCCCTTCATCGTCGCCCCCCTCGCCGTCATGGGAATCGCCTACTGGCTGGGCCGCCCCCGCCCCCGCCGCCGCGCCGCAATCCTCGCCATAGGCCTGCCGCTGGTCGTCGCGCTGGCCGCCGGCTCCGGACCCGCATACCGCGTCTCCCAACGCATCGACGACGGCGACCGCGCCGCGCGCCGCATCACGCAAAACGGCCTCGACCTCGTGTGGGCGCCCGAAGGCCCCGGATGGCCGCTGAACGGCGCGCCATGGGAAGAAGCCAAACGCCGCTGCGCTCATCTCTCCGAAGACGGCCTAACCCTCGCCGATACGCCGCAAAACATCTGGCGATTGCCCACCGTCGACGAAGCCGTGCGCTCCATGCAACGCCACGGACAAAACAGCGAAGGAGCCTGGGACCCCGCGGCCCGGAAGACAACGTACCGCATCGCGCCCGACAAAGAATCCCCCTTGTGGAACACGCGCTCGAAGGTGATCTACTGGTGGACAGCCGACGCCGCGGACGACAAGAGGGCTTTTATGATTGTCTACGATGGCCAAGTGTGGCCGCGCCCAAAAGACGCCGGCTGGGCCTACCTCGGATACCGCGCCGTGAAGAACGCCCCGCATTTGTAGCGCCCGGCCTCTGTGCCGGGCGTCTTGGTCTTGCATTCTCCGTCTTGGTCTTGCATTCTTTGTCTTGGTCTCAAATTCACATCGGCGAAGCGCCCGTATTGGTAGCCCCCGAATTCGGTAGATTGCTTCGATGAAGCTGGCGCACGTTGGTCACGGACTCCGGGTTCACCAAATTCCCCGAGCCACATCGAGGCCTTCGGTCACGCCGGTCACCCCCGCGCACCCCCTAAGGCATCCGCCCCATCATCTCCAACAATCTCGGCAATGCCGAAATGTCGGGCACCATCAGGTCCGGCCAATGGTCATCTCCGTCCCCAAGGCGATTCGTATACGGACTGTCGACGAGCACCGGCGTCATCCCCACGCGCCGCGCGCCACACACGTCGCGATGCGGCTTATCGCCAACGTACCACGCCCGGTTCGGCGCGACCCCCATCGTGTCGAGCGCGCGCATGAAAATCGACCCATCGGGCTTGTTCATGCCGAACTCCGCCGAAAAGACCAGCACGTCGAACGCATCAAGAATCCCCGCCTCCCAAAACAACAGCCGGTGCGCCTCGCTCACCATCAACGTGTTCGATACCAGTCCAAGCCGGTAGCCCATGTCGCGCAACGTCAAGATCGTACCGGGCACGTGCTCGTACAACGGGCGGACTTCCCAGCGCGCGACGATGGCATACACGCGGTCGACGGATTCCTCCGAATCGTCGCGCCCAAGCTGCCGCAACCAATCTGCGATGATCGGTCGCGTGTCGAGCGCATGCCTCGGTTGAGGCATGGCCTCGAACGTATCGATCAACGCCTTCGACAACCCCAAAAACCAGTCTCGCGGAAGATCCTCCGGAAGCCCCTCCGGAAACGATTTCTCGAATCCGGACTCGTCCCACATGTCGGCGGACTCCAACAAGACTCCGCCCATATCGAACAGAATCGCCTCAACCCGGTGCTTCATGACGCTCGTCTCTTCAATCCGTTATGCAGCAACGCAACTGGCATTCGATCCTCACTTCGTCCTCTTCGTGCTACCATCTGTCAACTTCCTCGTCTCTATCTCAGAAGTCTATTCTCTATGTCTTCTCTGCGTTCCTCCGCGGCCTCTGCGGCTCTGCGTTGAGGATTATTCCTTTTTTGGGTTGCGGCTCTGCTCCGCTGTGTAACGCCCTGCCACGTCGCCAATCGATGCCACAACCCCCTTCAAGGTCGGGTCGAGTTCGGCTTCCTCGCCCTCGCCGAGCAGAACCCGTGCAAGCGTTTCCGTCCCCGTCCACGTCGTACAAAGAAATCCCTCGACCTTCCCCGTGTTCTTCGCCGCGCTGTACTCGTAGAAAGCAGCCGTGGCGGTTGCGCTACGCCACCCCGACGGCCACACCCGGAATCCCTTCTCCTGGAAATACGGGATGGACGGATACTCCTCGCGCCGCGAATAATGCCAATCGCAAAGGACAATATCCTTGGGGATTAAATCGATAGCGGGCGCGGTGCCATTCACGCTGGACTCGTAACTGTTGTAAGTGATTGCACTCCGGTCGATCAGACGGTCCGCCCACATCAACATCGTTAGCTTCTTACCCACGACGAGGTGCTGGTAATAGTCGTTTACCGCCTTGGCATAGAGTTCGGCCGGGTTCTTGCCCGCGCACCGAGGGCATCCCTTGCCCGCTATCAGAAACACCTCGTCCATGCCCACGTGAAACGCATCGCACTGAAACGCGTCAATCAACTCATCCATCAGGCTAAACACAATGGGATTCAACTCGGGGTGCAACGGACACCAACTGCGGCAATAGACGTCAGGGTCCCCCAAAGGGATATCCGGATTCTCGTCGAACTGGGGATTCTTCTTGAGGAGCGGCAGCGGCGCGCTGCTGCCCCACGACTGATGCCCGAGGCAGTTGAATTGCGGAATGAGTTGGATGTTGTGCTTCCGGCACACCGCCACCAGCGCGGCAACGTCTTCTTTCGTCGCGGCAGGTTTGCCCGATTCCACCAACTCGGGATGGCTCTCGTACGCGTACCGGTAATTCATCTCCACGATGAGCATCGTCACGCCCATCGGCCCCAGCGATTCGTCCACCGCTCTCACGAAAACCGGCCACCCTTCCTTCCAAGGCGCAAACACATGCACGCCGAATCCCGGCAAGACCGTCCCGGCGGCAGCAGATTTCGGCGCAGCCGCCGATCCGCCACTGGAGGTTGCACACGACGCCGCAAAGCACACCACCATCGCGGTCAACAACACGGCACTTCGAACTTTCTTCATCATGACTCCCCCCTCGATTTACGACGCTCAGACGGCGCTAGCCACCGCCTATTGTACACGACGCGCCCGCCCCTTCTGACTTCTGACTTCTGACTTCTGACTTCTCCCCCCTCCTCCCTCCCAAGTATAATGTCCCCCGTCCGTCGCAAGACGGACTGCGGTAGCGAAATCGAAAGGGGACAGCCATGCGGTTCTTGGCAATGCTTTGGGTCGTGGGACTTGCCGCGCACGCGGGCGACTTGGATGTGCTCG
>JBHEKO010000438.1:0-3247 GCA_041859475.1 Candidatus Hydrogenedentales bacterium | reverse complement strand
CATTTCGATGGCGAGCACGCCTTGCGAGATGAGTTCGCCCGCGCCGGGTCCGACAATGCCGACGCCGAGGACTTGGCCGGATTCGGGGTCGGTGAGCAACTTCGTCAGGCCGTCGCTTCGGTTGAGCGTCGATGCCCGGCCCGATGCGCCCCAGGGGAAACGGGCAATGTCTACGTTGCGGTTTTCGGCGGTCGCCTGCGACTCGGTCAAGCCGCACCACGCAATTTCGGGGTCGGTGAACACGACCGCGGGAATGGCGCGCGGTTCAAAGGCTACGTTGTGGCCGGCGGCCACTTCCGCCGCGATGCGGCCTTCGTGGGATGCCTTGTGCGCGAGCATGGGCTCGCCCGCGATGTCGCCAATGGCGAAGATGGCGGGGTCGGAGGTCCGGCGCTGAAGGTCCACTTCGACGAAGCCTTTGGCGTTCACGGTTACGGCGGTATTGCTCAGACCGAGGCCGCTGGAGTTGGACCGGCGGCCAACGCTGACGAGGACCCGCTCGAACTTTTCCTTCTTCGTCTTGCCGTCCGCCGATTCCAGGGTTACGGCAATTCCATCCTTTTCTTCGGAGAGCTTCTTGACCTTGGTTTGCAGGAGGACACGGTCGAACACGTGATCCATTTGCTTCGCCAGGACCTTCACAAGGTCGCGGTCCGCGCCGGGCAGGAGTCCGTCGGTCATTTCGACAACGGTGACTTTCGTGCCGAGGGCGGCGTACACGGACCCGATCTCAAGACCGATATAGCCGCCGCCGATGACGAGGATGCTCTTGGGGATGCCGGGTATTTGCAGCGCCGTCGTGGAGTTCATGACGCGTTCCGACTCGATGAGCATGTCGGGCAAGGAAGCCGGGCGCGAGCCTGCCGCCAGGATGGTCGTGTCGGTGTTGATGATCTGCTCTTTCCCGCTGTCGCTGGTGACTTTGATGACGCGGGATTCTTCGAAATTGGCGCGGCCTTGCACGTACTGAATCCGGCGCGCTTTGCAGAGTTGGCCCAGGCCGCCGGTCATCTTCGATATGACCGCGTCCTTGCCGGCGCGCATCTTGTCCAAATCGATTTGGGGTTGGCCGAATCGAATGCCCCAGTGCTCGGCTTCCACCGCGTCGTTGATGATCTTCGCGCAGTGCAGGAGCGCTTTGGAGGGGATGCATCCCCGGTACAGACAGACGCCGCCCGGATTCGGTTCGAGGTCGATCAAGGTAACTTCGAGTCCGAGGTCGGCTGCCATGAAGGCTGCCGCATACCCGCCGGGACCGCCGCCAATCACGGCCAACCGCTTGCCATTGGAACCATTCGACTGCTCGCTCATCTCATATCCTCAATGCGCCTTGGGGCGCTGGTTGGAAATACTACGGATTCGCACAAACCGGCCCTGGGTTACGCTTCGAGAAAGAGTAGGAACGGCTGCTCGAGCGCTTCGACGAGGAAACGCGAGAAGCGCGCCGCATCCGCGCCGTCGATGACGCGGTGGTCATACGAGAGCGACAGGGGCAGCATGGTTCGCGGCACAAACTGCCCGTCCACATAGACCGGCTCGACATGGGCGCGGGAAATGCCGAGTATCGCGACCTCGGGCGGGTTGATGATGGGCGTGAAGCCAGTTCCGCCGATGCCGCCGAGGTTGCTGACGGTGAAGGTGCCGCCCTGCATCTCTTCGAGCTTGCTCTTGCGTTGGCGTGCGCGTTCCGCGAGTTCGTTCATCTCAATGGCGATCTCGACGACCGTCTTCTGATCGACGTTGTGAATGACCGGCACGAGCAGGCCCCGGTCCGTGTCGACGGCGACGCCAATGTTGTAGAACTTCTTCTGGACGATCTCGTTGTTCTCCAGGTCGATGCTGGAATTGAACTGCGGGAACTTCCGGAGCGCCGTGGCGAGCACCTTCACGATGATCGCGGTCACCGTTAGTTTCGCGCCCGCCGCTTCCGTGCGCTTCCCGTATTGCTTGCGAAGCTGTTCGATCTGCGTGATGTCGACTTTGTCGAACTGCGTTACGTGCGGGATCGTCACCCACGCGGACGCCATGTTCTCCGCCGTGCGCCGGCGCACGCTGTTCATGGCAAGCCGTTCGACGTCGCCCCAGCGCGTGAAGTCGGGCAGCGGCATTGTGCCGCCGGCCATGCGGGGTGTCACGCCGCGGACATCGGTATTCACGAGGCGCGAGTGGGCCTTTACGTCTTCGAGGGATACGCGTCCGTCCGAGCCGGAGCCGACGACTTGGCTGATGTCGACGCCAATTTCGCGGGCGAGCCTGCGCACGGAGGGCGATGCAGGAACGGGCACGCCGCCGCCGCGCTGAATGATGCGTGGGTCCTGGCCTTCGCCTTGCTCGGCGTCGCCGTCCTCTGCCTCTGCTTCCGCCTGTTGCGGCGTGGGGGCGACGGCGGCCTTTGCCGCGGGCTTTTCGGCGGGCGCGGCAACCTTGGCGATGGGCGCAGGGGCCGGAGCGCGTTTGGGCGCGGGTTCGGCTTTGGCCGGGGCGCTGGCCGCGGGGGCAGCCGTCTTTGCCACGCCGTCTTCTTTGACGACGAGAACGATATCGCCTACGCGGAGCGCCGCGCCTTCCTTGGCGCGAATCTCCGTCACGGTTCCCGATACCGACGACGGTACTTCCGCGGCGGCCTTATCGGTTTCGATCTCGAGGATCGTCTGATCCTTCGCGATGGTGTCGCCCACCGACACGAAGATCTTCGTGACCGTGACTTTGTCGACATTCTCCGCGAGAGCAGGCAACTTGAATTCAGTTGACATGGCAATGGTCCTGTCTGTGTCTATTTTGGTACGTCATGTTGACCGTAAACGTAAGCCTATTCGTACTACCCTGCGCTCAACTCACCATGGGGTTGAGCTTGTCCGGATCGATGTCGAGCGTTTTGATGGCCTTTGCGACGACCTCCGGCTTTATGGCCCCTTCCTGCATCAACCCATGCAAGGTGGCCAGCGTCACGAATCGCGCATCGACTTCAAAGAACTCGCGCAGCATCTTTCGGGATTCGCTGCGGCCGTATCCGTCCGTGCCCAAGGTGACCATGCGCTGCGGAATCCACTTCGAGATGCTGTCGGGCAGCACCTTCATGTAGTCCGATGCAGCCACGACGACGCCGGGTTCTTTCTCCAAGCATTGCGTGACGTACGGCGACTTCTGCTTGGTTCCGGGGTTCAGCAGGTTCCAGCGCTCGGCATCCAGTGCATCGCGACGCAGCTCTTTGTAGCTTGTCACGCTCCACACGTCGGCGGCGACGCCG
>JBHEKO010000188.1:0-6721 GCA_041859475.1 Candidatus Hydrogenedentales bacterium | reverse complement strand
GAAATTCTGCAAATCTTGAGCATCACACTTTTCGAAAATATCCCGATTTTACAGGCGTTTTCGCTCAATGAACTGCAAGAACAAGACCGCAACCCGCGTAACCAGTTGGAACTATTCAACTTTTAACCGGACAGTATTGATTTCAAATCTCGGACGTCGGATCTCGGACCTCGGATCTGAAATTTGAAATTTCAAATTTCAGAACCCGGATCTTAAATTTGAGAGTTCAGATCTCAGAGGATAAGGAGCAAGGAACAAAAAAGAAGAAACAGAAAATCAGGTCTCAGACAATCAGATCCTTCGGCCCGTAGTCTACCGCTTCTTGGCCTTCTTCCTTCGGCCGACCGACTTCGGCCTTCAGCCTTGATTACCGCCTCGACCCTCGACCCTTGACCCGTGACCCTTGACCCGCGACCAAACCCAGACCCACGACCCTCGACCCCAGACCCTAGACCCTAAACCCCAACCCCAAACCCGAGGAGTTCCAATCATGTCGCATGCAAACGCAACCGTGAACGCAACCGCTACCAACGCCAAAGAGAGTCCTCGTTCTACGAAACTTGGGTCGCCGTGCAGCCGTGTGTGGGACGACGCGTGGATTGCCGTCATTGATGACGTGGAAACGAAGTTGGGGCGGCGGATTTGCGGGGCGCGGACCTTGACTGGGGTGCCGTGCGTGTTGACGCCGAACCACGAGAATGGGCGGTGCCGGTTTCACGGGGGATTCTACCTGACGGGGGCGCCGTCGAGCAATCGGCCTCAAGTAAAGGGGAGAGTCGCTAGAAAAGCGAAGATTGCTCGCGCAAAGGCCAAGAGCCAGTGCAAGTAAGCTCTGAGCGCGGCGCGGGATCGCTCGAAGACTTTGGGGTGATTGGAGTCTGCGCGTAAACCAACGGCCATCACTTGCGCGCGCCGACTTCATCGAAGCTGTCTACCGGTCAGCTTTGTGCTGAGGTAGGCACTGGAGCCAAGAACAGGCCGGAGCGGGCGGAGCGGTCTTATTTTTAATCGCAAATAACAGAAAATTCATAATTCGCAATTATCAGATTCTTGTTGACGCTTTTCCGATTGCCAGAGTAGTATGGATGACCGTTGCAGGTTTTGGGGGCGCTTCCGTTGTACGTATGAGTCGGCAATTAGGGGAGAAGTCTCATGGCAGAATGGATTCTGGGTGTTGGGAACCAAAAGGGCATTCGCGAAATCATCGCCATGTGCGAGACGGAGCTTGTGGAGAAGGAAGGTCTCCCGCGCAAGATTGTAGCCAGGGCGCCATCCATCGAGATCACGGCGGAGCGGGACGAGTTCGAGGGGGAGTTCGATACCTTCAAGATTAAGGCGAACGTGAAGGGGCGCGCGCTTGAAGCGATGCAGGCGCTCACGAAGGAAAGCGGAGACCTGTGTTCGCTGACGGAAGCGGAAGGCTGCTGGGTGATGGCCATTCCCGCGGAAGGGAAGAAGGACCCGGAGAAGGTCCGTGAGCTTATCGACAAGTTTCACCTGCAGATTCCGTTGCCGGAGGTGTGGCGGCTGATCGGAGAGAAGTTCCGTCTGGACCATATCAGCACGGAGCTATTGTTCCAGGCGATGGTGGAATACAAGGCAAGCGACGTGCACGTGTCGCCAGGGTATCCGCCGGTATTTCGCGTGGACGGCGAAATGCGCACGTCGGATCTGTTGGGGAAGCTGTCGTCGGCGCAGATCATGGCGATGATACGCGAGGTGGCGTCGGATCGGGATTGGCAGGAATACCTGGAGAAGAAGCAGTCGAGCTTCAACTATCACCAAGTCGGCTTGGGGTATTCGCGCGTATCGTGCTTCATCAAGTCGGGTGCGCCGCATTGTACGTTTCGATTCTTGCCCGAGCGGATTCCGTCGTTCGAGGAACTGCGGATTCCCCCGGAGCTTATGGAACAGCTCTCGACAATGCACCACGGATTGGTGTTGCTGACGGGGATGACGGGCAGCGGCAAATCGACGACGGTGGCGGCGATGGTGGATTACATCAACTCGCACCACACGTCGCACATTCTCACCATCGAGAATCCCATCGAGTATGTGCACCACAACAAGAAGTCGGTGATTTCGCAACGCAACACGGGAAGCGATACGCCGAGTTTCTTCGCGGCGGTGACGGGGGCGTTGCGTCACGACCCGGACGTGATCGTCATCGGCGAAATGCGCGATGCCGACACGATTCGTTCGGCCATCAGCGCGGCGGCGACGGGGCACCTCGTGATCAGTACGCTGCACAGCAACACGGCGTCGGAAGTGATTAACCGCGTGATCAGTTTCTTCGACCCCGTGGAGCGCGACCTGGTGAAGCTTCAGATGCGCGACTGCGTGCGCTGCATTATTTGTCAGCGGCTCGTGCCCAAGATCGGCGGCGGGCGCGTGCCGACCATCGAAGTGTTGTTCAACGACATTAAGCCCATCAACGACTCCATCCTCGACGGCAACACGGACGCAATCCGCATCGGCATGCAGCAGACGGTGTCGCGCTCGTGGCTGTTCGAGACGTATCTGTACAAGCTCTACAAGCAGGGGGTCATCACGCTGGAGATGGCGCACAACTATGCTACGGATGAGAGTATCCTGGATCAGATGTTGATGGGGACGTATTCGGTGCCGCGCCTGGAGAGCATCAAGCACCTCGGCGCGCATTAGGTTTCTGTTAGGAAAAACCCCCGTAAAATGCGAAAACGGCGAGACCCCTGCCGCGCGGCAGGGGCATTTGACGGGGTTGCCTACCGGTTATCCACAGCTTATCCACACCCCAATTCGGGACTTGACAACCCCCTTGACAAAGGCCGTTTCCGTCATCGGAATCGTTCCGAGGAAACGTCATAACTTGCTGAGCAATAATGGGTTATAGGTTGTCCTCTCAGGTGTTGTCTTGGGCTAAGGCGCGATGCCGCCGGATGGCTTTCCCTCGGGGCCGGCACAGGGTAGTTATCCACACGATGGAGAATGACCGTACTAGAGCGGGAAGCGCGCGGCGTTCAAATGGCCTGTGAATACTGCGTTCTCGCGATCGCCGTGCGCTCACTCGGGGCGAAGCGGACACGCCGGACCCCTGCCAAGGGTGCGTGCGCGCGTTTCGAGGCGGCCAGCAAACCGCGCCCCGCTCGCCCCTAGGCCGGGCACGCTCCGGCTGTGAAGGCTAGGTCGATCCGCGCGTCCATTTCCACGGAGATATCGACGCCGCGATAGGTCCCTTTGATGGGCATCGCGTCGCGCGGGCTCGATGCCGCCGCGATGGGCACGTGCGCGTCGGCGACGGCGAGGCCTTTGGAGGGATCGAAGCCGCGCCAGCCTCCGCCGGGGATGTAGACTTCGGCCCACGCATGGAGGTAGCGGTCCGCGCGGCCCGGGTCGCCTTCCCAGTATCCGCTGACGAAGCGCGACGCCACGCCGACCGCACGGCAGGCGTCCATGAAGAGCACGGTCAGATCGCGGCACGAACCGCGACGCTCGACGAGGGTCTTCTCCGGCATGTAGGGGTCGCCCTCGATACGGATTTCTTTGTCGCAGATACTCCACAGCCGGTCGTTGAGATGCGACAGGAAATTCATGGTCTTGAAGCCGGACTCCGCGGCGATGTTTCGGGCGAATCGGTCGACCGCTTCGCTTGGCGCGACGCGTTTGCGGTACGCGGAAAGCGAATCGAACAAGTCTTCGCGATAGCGCATGGGGATGGCGAGGGCGCCTGCGTCGGTGATGACGAAGTCGTAGGGATCGGTGCGCAGGGTTTCGACGGCGAATTCCACGGTGACGACGAGTTTGTCGGTCATGCCGTCGAAGAGGACTTGGCTTGCGCCGTTACCTTCGAGGTCGATGCCGTGCGACATCTTGAAGGGTTCCGGCTCGATGCGCACGTCGAAGTGGGAGAGGTGTTGCGTGCCGTTGCACCGGGGCCGGACGCGCAGCACGTGCGGGTCCAGCGAAACGGGGCGGCTGTAGCGATACGTCGTGGTGTGCGTGCCTTCTACGAACATGGTGTATGCCTCGCTCAATGGGTGGGTCACAGCCGTTGCGCCGCCAGCATCGTGGGATGCAATGCGAAGTAGGTATCGAAAATCGAATCGCCTACCTTGTTGAGTTTCTTTTGGAAATTGTCGAGATACTCGTGCAAGCCTCTGGCGATGATCTCGCGCATATCGGCGTAGGCCAACTCGGTGTAGAGCTGGCCGCAGCGTTGTTCGGCCAGGTTGGAGAAGGTGCCTTCGCGCGAGCCGGAGATGGCGTGGAGGGAATCTTCCGCGCGCATCAGGCAATAGAGCATGGAGCGCGGGAACTCGCGGTCTTGCATGAGAAACTCCACAACGAGATCGGGGGAAATACTGCCGTGGCGTTTGCGATAGGCTTCGAAGGCGCTTGCGGAGCGCAGCAAGGCGGCCCACTGGACCGTGTCGAGCGGGGTTCCGACGTCGGCAAGCGACGGGAGCAGGATGAAGTACTTCACGTCGAGAATGCGGGAGGTCTTGTCGGCGCGTTCCATGAGGCGGCCGAGGCGGCAGAAGTGCCAGACTTCGCCGTGGGGCATGCAGGTGACGGTGAGGCCCACGAAGAGGTGGCTGGCCATCTTGAGTTGTGTGAGGAATTCGTGGGGCGATTCCATGAACGCGCCGGGATTCGCGGCGTTTCGCTTCACCATGTGGTAGAAGGTGTTGACCTGTTCCCAGATTTCCGAGGGGATGATCTCGCGGATGGTGCGGGCGTTTTCGCGGGCGGCGTTCAGGCACGAGACGATGGAGTTCGGGTTCTCTTCGTCGAAGGCGAGGAATTGCAGCGCGGTCCTGCGGGTGGGAGGGCCGAATTTCGCGATAAAGGTTTTGTAGTCGCCGGTGGTGTGGATGACCGGCTCCCATTGCTCGCCGTTCACGACGGGCACGTCGAGGTGCATGTGCAAGTTTACATCGACGAAGCGCGCGATGTTTTCGGCGCGTTCGATGTAGCGGCTCATCCAGTAGATCGATTCTGCGACGCGACTAAGCATGGGACTGTTCCTTTCCCGCGGCGTGGGACTTGCCGTTTGTGCCGTTGACTGCGCCCGTAGAAATTACCCAGGTGTCTTTGCTGCCGCCGCCTTGCGACGAGTTTACGACGAGCGAGCCTTTCTTGAGCGCGACGCGCGTGAGGCCGCCAGGCAACACGAAGATGTCTTCGCCGTAGATGATGTAGGGGCGGAGATCCACGTGGCGGCCTTCGAAGTGATCGCCGACCATCGTGGGGACGCGCGAGAGCGATAGCGTGGGTTGGCCGATGTAGTTGCGCGGATTCTCTCGAACCAGTTCGGCGAACTTCGCGCGTTCTTCGTTCGTCGCGTGTGGACCGATCATCATGCCATACCCGCCGGATTCGTTGGCCGCCTTCACGACGAGCTTGTCGAGATTGTCGAGCACATACGCGCGGTCCGTGTCGTCCCAACACACGTAGGTGGGGACATTCGGAATGATGGCGTCCTCGCCGAGGTAGTACGTGATGAGCTTGGGGACGTAGGCGTAGATGACCTTGTCGTCGGCGATGCCCGTGCCGGGGGCGTTGGCAAGCGCGACGCGGCCTGCCCGGTATACCTCCATAAGCCCGGGGATGCCGAGCATGGAGTCGGGGCGAAACGCCTGGGGATCGATGAAGTCGTCGTCGATCCGCCGGTAGATGACGTCGACGCGCTCGAAGCCTTTGGTGGTACGCATCATGACGTAACCGTCCTGAACGACGAGGTCGCGGCCTTCGACGAGTTCGACGCCCATCTGCTGCGCGAGGAACGAGTGTTCGAAGTAAGCGGAATTGTAGGTGCCTGGCGTGAGGACGACGACCTTCGGCAACCCGCCGCCGCGCGGCTCGATGTGCTGGAGCATGTCGAGCAGGCGCATGGGATAGTCGAACACGGGGCGCACGAGCGAGGCCTCGAACATCTGCGGGAAGGTGCGCTTCATGACCTCGCGGTTTTCGAGGACGTACGAGACGCCGGACGGGCAACGGAGATTGTCTTCGAGCACGTAGTAGCAGCCGTCTTTGTCGCGCACGAGGTCGGTGCCGGTGACGTGGCACCAAACGCCACGGGGCGGATTCAGGCCCACGCATTGGGGACGGAACGACCGTGCCGATTCGATGACGAAGGACGGGATGACCTTGTCCTTGAGCACCTTCTGGTCGTGGTAGATGTCGTCGATGAAGAGGTTGAGCGCGCGGATGCGTTGTTTCAGGCCGCGCTCGAGGCGTTCCCATTCGGCAGCTTCGACGATGCGCGGAATGAGATCGAAGGGGAAGATGCGCTCGACGCCGGCGCCGTCGCCGTAGACGTTGAAGGTGATGCCCATGTTGTAGAGGGCGCGTTCGGCGGTGAGTTGCCGCTTCTGCAATTCCTCCATGGGCATGGAGCGGATGCGTTGGATGAGCAATTGCGCGCCGGGCCGCGGATGCCCTTTCGTGTCGAATAGTTCGTCGTAGAACGCTTCCGGATCGTACTCGTCAAACGTGGCCAATGGACGCACCTTCCTTGGCCCGGAAGTTCCTTTCGTGGAGATCACGTCTGGCTTCGTGTCTGTAGCCCACGAGTGTTCAATGACAGGATCTACTTTATAGCACGGTGGGCAGGTGGAACGCAATGCGGCTCGCCTGTTGGGGCAATCGGTAGGGACGTTTCACCAAAACGTCCGCGGGAGGGAGCGTGCAATTTGGTAGGGACGTTTCGCCGAAACGTCCGCGGGAGGGAGCGTGC
>JBHEKO010000119.1:0-3065 GCA_041859475.1 Candidatus Hydrogenedentales bacterium | reverse complement strand
AAAGGGGTCATTTGCGAGAAGCCCCTGGGGCGGACCGTGCGCGAGGCGCGGCAGCTTGTCGACCTCATGAAGGGCGTCAAGATGCCCACTGCGTACTTTGAGAATCAGATCCATATGAAATCGGTGCGAAAGGCCTTGGCCCAGCTTGCGCCGGTGCAGAAGGCCATGGGGCCGATGTCTTTGGCGCGTTCGTCGGAGGAACACGGTGGCCCGCACGAGGGCTGGTTCTGGGACCCAACACGGCAAGGCGGCGGTGTGCTGTCGGATATGGGATGCCATAGCATTGCGGTTTCATGGTTCGTGTTGAATCCCGTTGGCGCTGCACCGACCTTTCTAAAGCCCGTTTCGGTGAACGCCGAGGTCGCTTTGTTGAAGTGGGGCTTGCCGAAGTACCGGAAGCAGCTCAAGGACAAGATGCGCGTCGATTACACGAAGACGCCCGCCGAGGACTTCGCGACGGGAATGGTGACGTTTCAGAATCCCAAGACCGGCCAACTGTCGAAGGCGCAGTTCACAAATTCGTGGATGTACGACAAGCAAGGGCTGCGGTTGCTCATGGACGGCCTTGGACCGGGCTACGCCTTTGAGATGAACACCCTGCAATCGCCGTTGACTGTGTTCATCGGAGACGCGGCGGCGGAGGCGGTGGCCAATGCCGAGACAGCCCTCGAGAAATCGACGGCGACGCGCGGCCTGTTGGCCGTGCAGCCGAATGAGGAAGACTTGTACGGCTACGTAGATGAACTCGAAGACGCCGTGCAGGCCTTCAAGAAGGGCAAAGACGCATTCCTGAATTGGGAGTACGGCTTGGAGATCACCAAACTGTGCCAAGCGGCCTATATGTCCGCCGAGCAGAAGAAGACGGTCGATTTGACGGGCCCGAAGGTGCAGAAGGAGCTCGAGAGCTATACGTCTCTGATTGCCCAAGGCAAGGCCCAAGACCAGTTGGGCGTGAAATAATCGCCAAGGTAGGGCCGCTAAGGAAGGCCTCCAAGGTAGGGCTGGCAAGGTAGGGCTGGCAAGGTAGGGCACTTTCGCCAAAAGCGCCTCTTGCCCAACGCGCCGCCTGCTGTTGGCCGCGGGCTACGGCCGTGATCGGACGTTTCGGCGAAACATCCCTACCCGCGAAACGTTCCTACCTTGATTGGGAAGAGTTTCCGCCAAAACCAACGGGCCTGTTCTCGCGGTCTAAGTCCGTACAGCAGGTTTGTCGCGTCGCCGAGGCCGTACGGCCTGTGTTAGAATTCGCTGACCACAACCGGCCCCGGTCGCCTGTCCATGGCTGACAATGTTGTGTATGACACGGAGTACTCATGGTTTTCATTGACTATTTTTGGGTCGCATTCGACTCGTTGAGGCAGAACAAGGTCCGCGCGTTTTTGACGATGGTGGGCGTTACCATCGGCGTGCTGTCGGTTATCCTGCTCGTGGCATTGGGGGAGGGAGCCCAGATGTACGTGGCGAAAGAATTCGCCAACATGGGGACCAACCTGCTAATCATTACGCCCGGCAAACAAGAGACCTCGGGAATGATGCCTCTTGTGGCGGGGAGTTTTCGCAAGCTGACCTACGAGAACGCGAAGGAGATTAAACGCAGGGGCAAGGGCATCAAAGAGGTTTCGCCGGAGGTGGTTGGCGCGGGGGCCGTGAAATACGAAAACCGCGAGCGTAACACCATGGTGATCTCAATCACGCCGGCTATGCAGTCTATTCGCGACATTCATGTTTCATCGGGCCGGTTTCTGGACGAGAACGACTTGGACAAGAACAACAAGGTGTGTGTTCTCGGAGCCCAGCTCAAGCAGGAACTATTCGGAAACAAGAACGCGCTCTATGAGCGCGTATCCGTCAACCGCAGCAAGCACCTTGTCGTGGGCGTGATGGAAAGCAAGGGAGTCACGCTTGGAATCAATGCAGACGACCTGATCATCGTCCCGTTGTTGAGCGGTCAGCAGATGTTCTATGGCGGCGAAGACGAGTTGTTCCAGATCGTCGTGCAGGCGTCTAGCCCCGAAGACACGGCAATGGCGGCCAAATCGATTCGAGAGATCCTCTACCTGGCGCACGACTACACCGAAGACTTTACGATTACCGATCAGACCACGATGCTGGCGACGCTCGATAAGATCTTCCTGGCGCTGAAGATCATGCTCTCCGGTATCGCCTCCATTTCGCTCCTGGTTGGCGGGATCGGCATCATGAATATTATGCTGGTGTCCGTGCGTGAGCGCACGCGCGAAGTGGGGATTCGCAAGGCAGTAGGCGCGACACGCCGCGATATCGGGCTGCAATTCGCGATCGAGGCCATTACCTTGAGCTGCTTTGGCGGACTTGTCGGAGTCCTCCTGGCGTTTTCCGGAACCTTCGGCATGCGCCTTATTTACCCGACGTTTCCGGTGTATTGCTCGACCTGGTCCATCCTCGTGGCTTTCATATTCAGTGCAACGGTGGGCGTATTCTTCGGGGCCTATCCCGCGCTGAAGGCGGCAAGCACGGATCCCGTCGAAGCGCTTCGCTACGAATAGCCGCCGCGCAATTCACGCGAGGACATCCTTCACACGAAGAGGAGCCATTCATGTTTGGAGTGGACCGGCAGTTCGTAGTCTGGCGTCGATGAATCAGGTACGATACTAACGATGCGCGCATTCGATCATGACTATGTGGTTGAAGTTGTCCGGCGCGTGGAGCGTGTGAAACCGTTCGCGACTCCCGCCTGGGGCACGTTGACCCCTCCCGAAATGATTGGACACCTCGTGGAGACACTTCGGTATTCCATGGGGCGCGGCGAGCCGTATGAAGACGTCGGGGGCTGGTTTACAAAGCACGTGCTCCGCAGATTGCTGCGCTGGGGGTTGCTCCGAATCCCCAAGAATATTCAGGCGCCGCGAGCGCCGGGCATGGGCTCTCGCCCGCGGCCAAGCGACTCCGAGACACTCCACGCGGTGCTGGAAGAGTACCTCGGCCTCGTGCAGGCAGGCGAGCTGACCCCTGTGCAACATCCCATCCTGGGCAATCTCGACGTCGACGAATGGGCGCGCCTGCACGTTCTCCATACCGAACACCAT
>JBHEKO010000747.1:0-3160 GCA_041859475.1 Candidatus Hydrogenedentales bacterium | reverse complement strand
ATACCTCGCGGCTCCCCGGCGACAGCAGTAGCTTACCGGGAAGAGGAGTTGGGACGGGAGGAGAGAGCGAAGTCTCAAATCTCTACGTCGCCAAGATCTGAACTTCCATCGGCCCCAAGTCCACCCGAATCATGCTTGCCGGGCCAGAAGTGATCCCACCCTCGATCTCGTGGATCTCTAAACCAGAGCGAGTTTCAACTTTCCCCGGCAGTGGATGGCTCGGATCGTTGAGGATACGGAATTGATCGCCTTGATTGTGGACGAATCGATCGACGAGCACGTCTCCCTTGAACCCGGATTGCGTATTGGTGTTAGCGACGATCAGCACTTCCCGGTTGTTGAGAATGCGGGAAAACGCCAGTACACCGGGCGAGAACGGGGACACTCCGAAGTGGATACCATCACCCGAGATCGGTCGAAAATACAGCCGCCCATACCGGAGTGCTGGCTGCTGGGCGCGGATCTGCGACAACGCCTGTATGGCTCGGTAAAACGGATGAGCAGTATTGAAACCACCAGTCTTGCCCCAGAGGGCTTCTCGGACGAACTGATCGCTCCCCCCGTGCCCGTGGAGGGCTTGTTCGGTCCCGTAATAAATGGCTGGAACCCCCAGAAGACTGAATAGCAGCGCGACACCGATCAGCACCTGGGCATCAAACGTATCCGGTCCATCTGTTCCTGCGAATCGGATCCGCTCCTTCATGTCGTGATTGTCTAGGAATGTGACGAAATATCTCCCGGCCTCGCCATGATTGCTCAAAACCTCGCGCTCGATTTCTCGGCGACGGCGATAGACGTTAATGATGTTCGTTGGGGGTGCCAATCCCTTCACGACCGATGGGAGTTGGAAGAACAGCGGAAAATCAAGGGCGGCATCAACCCCGACGAGGTCCCCAGCGTCTTTGGTGTTTCGGCCGATGAATTGGGCGATCTTCGCTTAGTCGTCGAATACCTCCCCGTAGGTAAAAAAATTCTTCTTGCCGATGCTGAGGGCGTACTCCCGCATCGAATTTCCGAAAGTCTGTGCGAACTCTCGCTCGATGAACTTGAGCGTGTCAATCCGGAAGCCGTCTACATCGTACCTAGCGATGGCGTATTGGTACGCAAGGATGAGGGCGTTGCGGACGGGAAATATCTGATTTTCCTCGACATCAGTGACGAATTCCTTGAGGGACTCGAAGTCGCCCCCGCCCTCACCACCTTTTCCTTTACGCCTAAAGAACTCGTTCCGCTGCAATTCCTCCGGCCATACGAATCCGTCCTGAGTACGCTGCGATTTCGGTACGTTCTCGATGACAGTAAAGTCGGAGCGGGCCGCACCTGTCGCGTCCCGCCATTCGATCGGCAACTCGTGCGAGCTACCCGTTGTCGACGAACCCGCTCCTTTGTATCCGAACACGTCGCCGGCATGATTCAGGACGATATCGAAGATAACGTAAAGACCGACCGCATGAGCCTCGTCGACCAAAGCTCGGAGCTCGGCCTCCGCGTTGCCCGGTGAAGACGCGAACCTTGGGTCGGGCTGCAAGAAGTCTTGAATTCCGTAGCCATGGAACGTGTCGTTGTCGCTCTGACGGTTCTTAAGGACAGGAGACAACCAGATCGCCCCCGCACCTAACGCTTTGATGTATTTAAGCTGCTTTCGGACACCGTTAAGCGTTCCTCCTTGGAAGCTGCCAAATGGGGCGTCGTATGGCATGTGTCGTGGAGGTAGGCCGTCGGCCCGGTTGAACCGGTCGATCATCAGGAAGTAGATCCAGTGGTCACGCCAGTCCTGAGGGGACGGGAATGGCGTCGCCACTTGAATGATCTGTCCATCCACTGTGACTGGTTTTATTACGGGGGAAGCGGCCTGCTGGAATGCCGCTTGTACCGAAGAATCTCCGAGCGACGAAATCATGGCCTTCTCCCCAGTTGTTAAATCCCAGTTCAGGTGGGTCGAGCGACGATGGACAGCCAACCGTTACTCGTTTCGCCAATTGCTCGCAGTATGGCTGCGTCGAACTGCCATCCAGCTTTTAAGAAATTAAAGCCATCTCCGGCGCAATGGGAGAGAGTGTCGACAGAGTACTTCATCAATTCCTGCTGGTCGACCGCCAGTGACGTCGACTACACCGCAATTGTACGTTTATGCCCTATCGTCCACAAGAGCCACAACTAAACTGCGCGGCGAGCAAGAAACGCGTTGAGCCGCGGGGCGCGGCGAGAGACACTAAGTCACTTCTGACTCACCCTCCAAGTCGAGCCCCAAGCGGCGTGGGAGAAATGCATCTGTGTTGCAGCAATCTGCTGTCGCTTGAGGAATCAGTCGAGTGATAAAGTGGCCGAGGAGTTGTATAGATGCGTGCGTCGGACCGAGACACCGAGGTAAATTCGAACCGCCAATTAATCCATGATCAACTCGGTGTGGTCTGTGACTAGATTCCAAACAAGTTCCCGACTTCGTCATGGTCGTCGATCAGCACATGCAGGTAGGCCGAAGTGATGGAAACGTTGGCGTGACCAGCGGCATCCCGAACCTCGGCCAATGATCGACTGCCGGCCAGTGCGTGGCTGATAAACGTGTGCCGCCCGTGGTGGATCGTCAACGTCTGCAACCGGGCTAAGCCGAGCACTTTGCAAGCCGTCCGGTACCGCTTACGGAGCGTGTGGCGCGACATCCGGATTCCCAACCGCCCGTCCCACAGCGACGCCACAAACGGCAAATCGGCGTTCGGGCATTTAGCTAGCTTGTCTTTCTTCCAGGCCGTCATGTCGGCCCACGTCCCCGCGTCCCACCAGAGCGGTACGTTTCTCGGACGACCACCTTTGGCGGCACCACGGCGTATCCTGACGTGCGGACGGGCGCCCTCGACCCGAACGTCGGACACGTGCAGACTCGCGATCTCCGACGCACGCAGGCCGCAACACGTCGCCAGGCGGAAGATGCTCAGATCCAACCGCGTATTCGGCGAAGTTTAACGATAGGAGATCACCAACGAAGGATTCACCCATGCCCAGCATTGCCGCTACACCCAACTTGCAATCCACAGACAACCCCGTCCGCGAACTCGCCACTCTTTTCGCGGCTGGAATTCTGCGACTGCGCTCACGCGCGGCCATAGTCACAGAACCCTCTCTGAAACTCTCTGAATCGACCGCGACATGCCTTGAGTTCCCC
>JBHEKO010000572.1:0-4803 GCA_041859475.1 Candidatus Hydrogenedentales bacterium | reverse complement strand
TTTGTTCAGGTTGCGGCCATGCTCCGCCGTGTTGGTCCATCCCCCCCGTGAAAACCCTCCCCGCCTTGCAGTACAGTTACCCCATGATCAATATCTGCGAACTCATCCCCAATCCTATTCTCGAAGTCGACGCCCACGGTCGCATCGTCCACGCGAATCCCTCGGCCCGCCAAGCCTTCAACGTCCTCGATTCGCCCGAACCCAAGCTCCGCGACATCCTGCCCGACGCCCAATACTTCGATCTGAACGGCTGCATTCACGGCGACGCGACGATCACCGTGTGCAGCGCGGCAGGCGACGCCTATTACCATTTCACCATCCGCGGCATTCCCGGACGCAACACGGCCCTCGTCTTCGCCGCCAACACTTCCGACATCCGGCGAGCCGGAACCGAGCTTGCCCGCGTGCTCCTCATCACCCTCAGCCTGGGGCAAGCCAATTTCTTTCGGACCGTCGTGGGCGCGTTGGCCGTGCTACCTGGTACCCTGTATGCCGTGCTCGCGGAATTGCCTGACGCTCAACCCAATATGGCGGCCATCCTGGAGTGCTGGCAACGGACCCCCGACCCCCAGCTCCTCCAACTGGATGTGAACGGCACGCCTTACGCCAGACTGATGGCCAGCGACGCAACCGTCCTGATCCTCAACAACGACGACTTGCTTGACGCCTACCCCGCGTACGATCTGCCGCGCGCGACAAACGCACAGGGCTTCGCCGGAGCCCCCGTCAAGGGTCCCCATGGCGACCCCATCGGCTTTCTCGCCCTGCTATCCGCCGAGCCGATTCAGGACCACCGCGCCTTTCACCTCATGCTCGAAGTCTTTGCCGCCTGCTGCGCCGCCGAATTGCAGCGCCAGCACGCCGAGTCCCGTTTCGAAGACATCCTCGTCTCCTACGAACAGCAACTGAAAGAACTCTCCTGCATCTACGGCGTCGCCGAATCCATGCGAACCCGCGAGACGGTCCCCGATATTTGCCGCGACGTCGTCCGCACCATCCCAGCGGCGTGGCGCTTTCCCGAATACGCCTTCGCGCGCATCGTGCTCGACGGCGTCACGTACGACAGCGCCGAATTCTCCGTCACCGCATTCGTCCAGTCCTCCGCCATCGTCATCAACCGGAAACCGCGCGGCATGGTTCAAGTCTTCTACGCGGACAATGTCCAATCCCGCAAAGATATCGGCCCCTTCGTCGCCTCCGAACGGAAACTGCTCGACGCCATCGCCCGCACCCTGGGCGAAGCCATCGAACGCCACGAGGCCGAGGCCGACAGCCGCCGCAACGCCCTCCTCCTCGCGCAGGAATTGAACCGCCTCGAAACCATCGTCCGAACCATCGGCGAAGGCGTCGTTGTGACCGACAAGCAAGACCGCGTCCTTCTCATGAACACCGTTGCCCAAAGCCTCCTCGGCTACGCGCGCCGCGAACCCATCGGCGAGAATCTCCTCTCCGTGATTCCGGACACCCGCTTTCGAGACTCGTGGCGCGAGTCCGCCTCCGAAGGCCGCGATTTCGCCAAGGAAGAACTCCACCTCCCCCAAGTTCCCCCGCGCATCCTCTGGGCTACCCGCTCCCGCATCCCCAAGCTCCTGCAAGGCGAAGACTGCTTCGTGACCATCTTTCAGGACATCACCAAACAGCGCGAAATCGATCACATGAAGACCGACTTCGTCTCCGCCGTCTCGCACGAACTTCGCACGCCCATGACGTCCATCAAGGGCTTCGTCAGCACGCTCCTCCACAAACCCGATATCGAACCCGAACGCCGCGAACGTTTCCTGAATATCATCGCCGAAGAGTCCGACCGCCTCATGAAGCTCATCGAAGACATTCTCGAAATGGCCTCCCTCGAATCCGCTCGCGTCGCCCTCCGCCTCGCCTCGGTCGACCTCGCCTACGTCGTCGACTCCATATCCTCGGCCCTTCTGCCCGTCTTTGAAGACAGAGGTCTGACCTTTACCCGCGATATCCCCTACGATTTGCCCCGTCTGCAAGCGGACGAGAGCAAGCTCCACACGATCATCTTCAACCTCGTGGAGAATGCCTCGAAGTTTACGCCCCGCGGCGGAGGCATCTCCGTCACCGCCCGCTTGGAAGGCGCAACCATCGTCCTGACCATCGCGGACACCGGCATCGGTATCGCCCAGGACAACCTCGACCGCGTCTTCGAACGCTTCTACCAAGTACGCCACGGCTCCGACAAATCCCCCGGCACCGGTCTTGGATTGTTCCTGGTCAAGGAAATGGTTACACTCCACAAGGGAAGTGTTAGTGTCGATAGCGAACTTGGGCGTGGAACCACGTTTCGCGTGGTCTTGCCCGTGAACCCGGTATCCTGAAACTACTCCGCTCGACCGGCTAGGTGCATATCCGGTCCGGCATGCGAACGCCACGGCGCTCCCTGCTTCCCCTTTTCGTGACGCGGTCCCCGAAGGTCGCGGCGAACTTTGTAGTATGGGCTGCCAAGGACGCTTCCGGCTAACCCGGAGCACGGTAATCGCGGAGGACGTGCGGTGGAAGAACCGCAGACGTACACGGTTCTCGTCGTCGAAGACGACAGACATACGGCCGAATTGCTCTCGTACAATCTCACGGAGGCCGGCTTCCAGGTCTTTCAAGCCTACGACGGCACCGACGCGCTGAAAAAGCTCGAAATCGTCACCGTCGATTTGATCACCTGCGACATCATGCTTCCAACCATGGACGGCCTGACCTTCCGGCAACGAGTCCTCGAAAATCCAACGCTGCAACATACCCCCTTTATCTTTCTGACCGCGAAATCGCAGCCCGAAGACCAAATCCGCGGCCTCGACACCGGCGTCGATGAATACATCACCAAACCCTTCGACCCCCAAGTCTTCGTGGCCCGCGTTCACGCCGTCCTGCGCCGCCATGAAAACATGGCCCAACTCATCAGCCGCGATCCCCTGACCCAACTCCTCAATCGAAACACCCTCGAGCGCGTGATCAACCGCGAACTCGCCCGCATCAAACGCTACCCCGGCATCGGCAGCCTCGTCTTCCTCGACCTCGACGACTTCAAGGAAATCAACGACCGGCTCGGCCACGCCACCGGCGACCGCGCCCTCGTCCGTCTTGCCTCCGTACTCACCAGCGAGATCCGCACCGTCGACATCGTCGGACGCTACGGCGGCGAAGAATTCGTGCTCTACTTCCCCGAATCCCCCATCGACGCAAGCCGCGGCATCGTCGAACGCATGCACGCCGCCTTCGTGGAACTATCCCAACAGGAAGACCACGAACTGCTCACCTTCAGTGCAGGCATCGCCGAAGCCCCCGTCGACGGCGTGGACTTCCAAACGCTCTGCTCCCGCGCCGATGAAGCCATGTACTCCGCAAAACACCAAGGCAAAGCCCGCATCGTTGCGTGGAGCGATTCCCGCAAAGCGACAGGTCACCAAGAGCGAAGTTCGTCTCGGGGAGACAGCGCGGACAACAGGAACTGACGAGAGCAATGCGGAGATGTGTCCCTGCTTTTCGCGGCGCGCCCTACACAAGGAGTAGTCCAATGCCCAACCGACATTCCGCTCTCGCAACCGCGCTCGCTTTCCTCTGCTGCGCCGCCTACGCAGCCGGACAACCCCAACACACCATCGTCGCCCCCGCGCAAGGCAAAGTCCCCCGCAACAGCGAAGCCGCGATCATTGCCCTGAAAGACGGCTCCCTCCTCTTGGGCTGGACCGAATTCTACGAAGGCAGCGGCGAAGACCACGGTCCCGCGCGCATCTGCGGCCTCATCTCCAAGGACGACGGCCTCACCTGGGGCGACAAGTACACCCTCGTCGAAAACGACGGCGGCTGCAACGTGATGGAAGTCAACTTCCTGCGCCTCGCCGATGACGAAATCGCCCTCTTCTACTGCCAGAAAAATTCCGAGAGCGCCGACTGCCGCATCATGCTGCGTACCACCCGCGACGAAGGCAAGACCTGGGGCGCCGCGAAACAACTCAGCCCCGAAGGCAAATACACCGGCCTCACCAACGGCCGCTCGCTCCGCCTCAAAACCGGACGCCTCCTCATCGAAGCGTGGGAAGGCGGGACTAGCTACTGCTGCCTATCCGACGACAACGGCAAAACCTGGCGCGACGGCGCGCGCATCAAACCCGAAAAGGGCGAATGCTGGGAACCCGTCTGCATCGAACTCAAAGACGGGCGCGTACTCATGCTCCTGCGCACCCAACTGGGCGGACAATACAAAACCATATCCACCGACGGCGGCGAAACGTGGAGCGTTCCCGAATCCACGCAACTCGCCGGCTCCGCCGCACCCGCCATGCTCTCGCGCATCCCCACCACCGGCGACATCCTCGTCATCTGGAACCACAATCCCGGCGCCGACAGACGCAACCCGCTGACCGCCGCCATCTCCAAAGACGAAGGCACGACCTGGACCTCATTCAAGAACATCGAAGACGCCCCCGACGACGCCTGGGCCTACCCCGCGATCACCTGGCACAAAGACACCGCCCTCATCACCTACTTCAACTACACCGGCGGCCTCTCGCTCCTCTTGAAACGCATCCCCGCCACATGGTTCTACGACTAGCGCAAATCGCTCCGGCACAACGCAACGTACTTCAGGGACCTTGCGGGCAAGGCGGTCAAGGCAAGGCGCTTGCGGTAGGGCGCTTAAGGTAGGGCGCTTTCGCCGAAAGCGCCTCTTAGGTCTTCACGCAGCCGACGTTCACCCGCGGACGTTTCGGCGAAACGTCCCTACCAAATTACACGCTCCCTCCCCCGCGGACGTTTCAGCGAAACGTCCCTACCAATTGCCCGCTCCCT
>JBHEKO010000501.1:0-11783 GCA_041859475.1 Candidatus Hydrogenedentales bacterium | reverse complement strand
AATTTCTTGCCGCGCATCCACCCGAGATGCACGTGCGCGTCGCGGGCCATCCGCTGCGGCACGACCCGGCGCATGCGGTGACGGTGCGCGTGCAGGCGGACCTCGAACCGTTTTGCGCGTGGCTGACGGCGGCGCAGAACGCGAATGCCGGCAACCCTTGGTTGCAGGGCTTACGCGCAGTCAGCGAGCAGACAGGGAAGGCCGTGGAATCACGCTTGATGATTCGCGAGGACATTACGGAACCCGGCATCGCGTGGACGTTGTCGAAGCACATTCCGGCGAAGAGCGTGTTGTTTGTGGGCAATAGCATGCCGATTCGCGATCTGGACATGTTCGCCGCGCCGCGTCACGACGCGATCGTTGTCGTGGCGAACCGCGGCGCGAGCGGAATCGACGGCAACATCGCGACGGCAGCAGGTTTGGCGCATGGGTTCGACAAACCGGTGACGGCGGTGATAGGCGACCTCGCCGCGCTGCACGACTTGAATTCGTTGGCCTTGTTGAACGAAACCCCCGAGCCGGTCGTGCTGATCGTCATCAACAACAATGGCGGCGGCATCTTCCACTTCCTTCCGATTGCGGAGCAGCGTGCGTTGTTCGAACCGTATTTCGGGACGCCGCACGGGTTGGGGTTTCAGCATGCGGCCGCGATGATGGGACTCGGATATGCAAAGCCGAAGTCTTTCAAGGATTTCGCGGCGGCTTATGAGCACGCCTTTGAGCTTGGGAAGTCTTCGATCATCGAAGTGTGCACGGACCGGGGCGAGAATCGCGCGGTGCACGAGGGACTCCTGGACGCGGCGCGCGCCGCCCTCGACGGGAAATGACGCAGCCCGGTCTACCCCACCTGCAATCCCGCGTGACCGGCAAACCGGGTGCGCCGCTTGTGCTGTTTCTCCACGGATTTCTCGGAAGCGCGGATGATTGGGCCGGGATTCTACCAGCCTTTGAGCCGTCATTTCGTTGTGCAGCCGTGGACTTGCCTGGCCACGGCGGGAGCGCCGCGACCACCAGCGACCTGCCCTACACGTTTCTCGAAACCGCGACGGCGCTGATCGAACTAATTGACGAGATCGATGTGCCGTCGTTCTCGCTGGTGGGCTATTCGATGGGTGGGCGGCTGGCGTTGTATGTGGCCGCCATTTACGCCATGCGCGTGGACCGGATTGTGCTGGAATCGGCGTCGCCGGGATTGCGCACGGAGCAGGAGCGCGCGGAGCGGCGGCAACACGACGAGCAACGCGCGCGGGAATTGGAGGACGGCGAGCTTGCGGCATTCGTGCGGCAATGGTATGAACAACCGTTGTTTACGTCGCTGGCGAAGTATCCCGAGAAGCGCGAGGCGTTGATCGCACGGCGCACGCGCAATTCGGCGCGCGGGCTGGCGGCGTCGTTGCGCGGAATGGGCACGGGCGTGCAACCCCCGCTGTGGGTGGAGTGGGCGGCCAACACAATTCCGGCATTGCTCGTGACGGGCGAACAGGACCCGAAGTTTGTTGCATTGGGGCGGGAGATGGCGCAGGGATGCACGGCGTCGCGGCTGGCGGTTGTGCCGGGCGCAGGGCACTGCGTGCACTACGAAAACCCGTCTGCATATACTACCCTCGTGAAGGCGTTTCTGGAAGGCAGTTAGGAGGATTTCAATGGCCGCGGTGAAATGGGTTGAAGCGGGCGCGTACACGGACATCAAGTACCACAAGGCGGAGGGGATCGCGAAGATCACGATCAACCGGCCGCGTGTGCGGAATGCGTTTCGTCCGTTGACCGTAGACGAGATGGCGCACGCGTTGCACGAGGCGCGATTCGATCCGGAGATCGGCGTCGTCATTCTCACGGGCGAAGGCGACAAGGCCTTTTGCTCGGGCGGCGACCAGAAGATCCGCGGGGATGCCGGATACAAAGACGACGCGAAGAACACGATGCGGCTGAACGTGCTCGATTTTCAGCGCCAGATGCGGACGTGCCCCAAGCCGATCATCGCGATGGTGGCGGGGTTCGCCATCGGCGGCGGTCACATACTGCATCTCGTCGCGGACCTGACGATTGCCGCGGAGAACGCGGTGTTCGGGCAGACGGGCCCGAAGGTGGGGTCGTTCGACGGCGGGTTCGGCGCGAGCTACATGGCGCGAATCGTAGGGCAGAAGAAGGCGCGCGAGATCTGGTTCTTGTGCCGGCAATACAACGCGCAACAAGCGCTCGACATGGGGTTGGTAAACGCGGTGGTTCCGCTGGAGCGCCTGGAGGAAGAGACGGTGCAATGGTGCCGTGAAATCCTCGCGAACTCGCCGATGGCGATTCGGTGCTTGAAGGCGGCGCTCAACGCGGACTGCGATGGGCAAGCGGGATTGCAGGAACTTGCAGGCAACGCGACACTGCTTTTCTACATGACCGAAGAGGGACAGGAAGGCCGCAATGCCTTCAACGAAAAGCGCAAGCCCGACTTCAATAAGTTCAATCGGTATCCGTAGAGCGGCGTGAAGGGGGAAACAAGCATGACACCGCCGGCTCCGTCCACACTGCGCATCTGGCTGCTGGCCGCGCGCCCGAAGACACTGGGTGCGGCGGTGGCTCCGGTGATCATCGGCACGGCGATAGCCTATGCCGACTTGCTGGACATTCATTGGCCGTCGTTGATCTGCGCGTTGCTGGGGGCGATGCTGATTCAGATCGGCACGAACTTCGCCAACGATTATTTCGATTTCGTGAAAGGCAGCGACACGACCGCGCGCATCGGCCCAACCCGCGCGACGCAGGCAGGGTTGGTGTCGCCGAAGACAATGCGTACCGCGTTTATCCTGACGTTTGCGTTGGCGCTGCTGCCGGGGGCCTACATCATCTGGCGCGGCGGTTGGCCCTTTGTGATAATCGGGATCGTGTCGATCATTTGCGGCATTCTATACACGGGCGGTCCGTTTCCGCTGGGCTATCTGGGTCTTGGCGATTTGTTCGTATTGATATTCTTCGGGCCGGTGGCCGTGTGCGGCACGTTCTATCTGCACGGCCTCGAATTCACGCCGGTCGTCGCGATGACGAGCGCGGTGGACTTGGTGCTCGCGGGTATCGCACCCGGGCTGATCTCGGTGGCGTTGTTGACGGTCAACAATCTGCGCGATATCGAGCAGGATAGGATCTCCGGCAAAAAGACGCTTGCCGTGCGGTTCGGGCGCACCTTCGCGCGGTTCGAGTTTCAGGCGTGCATTCTGCTCGCGTGCCTGGTCCTTCCACTCCACTTCTACTGGGTGACCGGCAATATGCTGATGTGGGTTGTGCCCGCGGTAACGCTGCCGTTGGCGCAAGGTACGTTGCGCGCCGTGTATCGCTCCACGGACGGTGTGGTGCTGAACCAGGCGCTCGGCGCGACGGGCCGCCTGCTAATCGTGTTCAGCATCGTGTTCTCGGCGGGATGGGTTCTATGAAGTTCGCGCGGGCGCGTTACTTTCGGTATGCATTGCGGCTGAAGCGCCCGCTTGTGTTGCGCGGACGGACCATTACGAAACGCGAAGGATACATCATCGCACTCGAGTCCGGAGATGGCGCCGTTGGCTACGGCGAGATTGCCCCGCTGCCTGGGTTCAGCTTTGAAACCATGGAGTCGTCGCTCGTAAGTGCGCGCCACGTGGTGGACGCATTGAAGAAGAGCGAGTACACGCTGGACGCGGAGCCTTACGCTGCGCGTCCGTGGGATCGCGCGTTTGCCTCGGTACGATTCGGTGTCGAGACGGCCATTCTTCATCTGCACGCCCAAGCCGAGGGAAAGTCGCTTGGCCGCCTGCTCAATCCGCGCTGCCGCGACGCGGTATCGCTGAACGCGCTGTTGTTGGGGACACGCGAAGACGTGCTGGAACAAGCGGCCCGACGGCTTTCGGAAGGCTATCGCACGTTCAAATTGAAGATTGGACGAGGCAGCGTGGACGAGGACATCGCGACGGTTCGAGCGGTTCGCGAGGCAATAGGCGAAACCGCGGCGCTGCGGCTTGATGCCAACCAGGCGTGGGTCTATGAAGACGCGGTGCGGTTCGCGCGCGGCCTGGGCGACTGCCGGATCCAGTATGTGGAGGAACCTCTGCGGGACGCGGCGTATTTGGCGCGGCTTCACGACGAGACTGGAATGGCGTATGCTGTTGATGAAACCTTGACACAGGTCGGCTGGTGGCGCATTTTGCAATGGCTGCGGGACGGAGCGCTCTGCAAAACGCCCGAGAGCGATGCGCCCAACCGCTTGTGCGCGACGATACGAAGCGCGGCCGCGTGGGTGATCAAACCAACGTTGGTTGGACTCCCGCCGATTGGGCTTCTCCGCGACTTCATCGATGGAGCGGTCGCGACGGAGATGGTATTGAGCGCGGCCTTCGAATCGGGGTTTGGCTTGGGGCTTGTTGCGAACGTGGCGGCTAGCTTGAACGACGACGATGTCGCCGCGGGACTCGATACGTATTCGTGGCTTGCGGATGATGTGTTGATGGATCCCTTGCCGATAGACGATGCGGTACTTGACCTCGTGGAGACCAATGCTATGATGGGGCGATTCCGGTCGCACGCACTGGTGGAGGCGGTGGATGAGTAACGTGGTTTGGCCAATGGCGATTGCGGCAGGACGGTATGGGGCATCGCCCGCCTTGGTGGGCCAAGACTCTTTGTACTCCTACCAGGAAATGTCGCAAGCAGTCTCGGGAATTGCGGGCGCGCTTCGCGTCGCGGGGATTGGCCCCGGCGACCGCGTCGCAATTGCCGCCGCGGCCTCGCCATCCTATGTATTGCTGCTCCACGCGTGCTTTCACTTGGGCGTGATCGCGTGCCCGTTGAATACGCGAATACCGCGTCAGGCGTTGGCCGAGGCGGTGCAACGCAGCGGTGCGATGGCGCTCCTGGTGGACGAGTACTTTTCCGTGATCAAGCTCGGTCACATCGCGACGTTGCGGATCGAGCATGTGATCGCTGAAGCATACGACGGGGCAGCGCCCGCGACACCGAACGCGCTGAACCGGCCCGCGACCATGCTGAGCAGCTCGGGGAGCTCGGGAACCCCGAAACTCGTGATGCACAGCTATGCGAACCACGTGTTCAATGCAACCGCGTCGAACGAGAATATCCCCGTGGAACCGGGCGACCGGTGGCTGCTTTCGCTTCCCCTCTTCCATGTCTCGGGGCTGGGGATTCTGTTTCGGTGCATGCTTGGCGGCGGAGCCGTCGTCGTGCCGGGGATTGGCGAAGTCCTCGAAGACTCGATTCCCGCGCAACGCATTACCCATGTTTCGCTGGTGGCGACCCAATTGTTCCGGCTGTTGCAGTCGCGCAGTGGCCGGGATGCGCTACGGCAATTGCGGGCGATTCTGTTGGGGGGAAGTTCGATTCCCTCGACGTTGATTCGAGAGGCGCGCGAACGTGGGCTGCCGATCTACGTCAGCTACGGCTTGACCGAAATGGCTTCTCAAGTGACGACCACGCGCCGCGACGATCCGCTGGAGGCCCTCCTGACTTCGGGCAAGCCGCTCGTGCCGAACACGGTATCGATTTCGCCCAACGGCGAGGTGCTCGTGCGAGGCCGCACTCTATTCATGGGATACTTGGAAGAGAATGCGATTCGCTTGCCTTTGGGCGAAGACGGGTGGTTTGCCACGGGGGATTTGGGCCAGTTCGACGAAGACGGCAACGTGTCCATTGTAGGCCGCAAAGACAACATGTTCATCTCGGGCGGCGAGAATATTCAGCCGGAAGAAATCGAACGGCATCTGTGCAAGGTCCAAGGGGTCATGCAGGCCTTGGTCGTTCCCGTGCCTTGCCCCGAATTCGGCGTGAGACCCGCGGCCTTCGTACGAATGGACGAACGCTATTTGCTGGACCCGAGAGAGTTGGAAGCGGCCCTGGTCAGGGGCTTACCCAAGTTCATGGTCCCTGTTCTCTTCCTGCCGTGGCCGGAAGACGAGACGGCCGGCATCAAAGAAAGTCGCGGCCTCTTCGCGGAACTCGCCTCGCGGCACCGGAAGAAGCCATAACCACCGGGCCAATTCGATAGGACCGCTCCGGCGGATCCGTCTTATCTATTTCAAGAACTCCCAGAACGATCCGCCCAGCAGCCCCGCAACGTCGCGTCGAATCTCGCTTTCAGCGAGGACCCATCCCGTTGCGACGAGATCCGCATACTTGTCCGCGAGCACCTTGGCGATGATCGTGCGCGAATGGTCCCATTTGTAGATGACCTGTTCGAGCACGCGCGCATCGGAATGCTGGGGAATGACGGACGTGCCGAGAAGCTCGAAACGCATGCGCGTCATTTCTTCGATAAGACTGGGGTTGTTGAGGAACCACCAGCATCCGAATAAGAGCAGGTTGGGGAACTTCCGCGCGACGATGCACAGCTCGTGTTGGTTCTCGCGCGACAACAGCGTGACCATGAACTTGTTCTGCGGGTACGCGGCGCACAAGGCTTCCACGGCCGAGACATCCGCGCGCGCGACGCCGTCGCCGGCCAGGCGCAGCGCGGGATTGATGCCGCGCTTCACGCCGATCATGAGCGCGAAGGGGACGTTGTGTTCGGCGGCCACGGGAATAACGCACTCCGCGATGATCTTGGCGCGCGGGGAATCCTCGGGAAACGCGAACGTTGGCGGCAAGGATACGGCCATGTAGAGGGCCTTCATGCGCCGGATGTGGTTCGCCAGAAAACGCCGCACTTCCCGCACGCTCTTGAGGCCGAGCGCCGGTTCCACTTCGTAGCCCCATTCGCGAAGACGCGGGCATGCATTCTCCCAATCGTTGAGCAGCGGATCGATACGAAGCGCCGCGTGAAACTTGGGATCGCCCACATACCCCGCATCCCACACAGGCCGCTCAAGCGCGTCGAAGGGGTCGTTGGTCATCACGACACTGGAGAGACCCGCGACCTGGAGCACGAGGTCAACGTGTTGTGCAATGTCGATATTCGCGAAGCGCGCGCGGTGCTCGGCAAGGTTCCGGCCGGAATTGTCGAGGCCAAGTTTTCCGAGGGCCGTCAACACACCGCGACAGGCCTCGCTGTACGGCGAGCGCTTGATGAAAAGTTCCTGCCAAATGAGACTTGCCTGGGCGCTCTTGTCCAAGGCCCAGAACTGCTCGACGGGAATGCGGGAAGCGCGCAGAACCTCCGCGATCAAATAATGGTAGGTCAAGAGTTCATCGACGCCGTAGAGCAGCAAGTTGCCGAAGGGGGGCGCATACAAGTGCGTGTGGATGTCGGTGACCGGAGTCTCGCCCACGATGCGCGCGACGGCACCGCGCAGCGCGACGACATCGTCGCGACCGTAGGTTGCATTGCTCGATTCAGCCGGCACACCACTCATGAAAGCACCTCCCCACTCCGTTGCTCTGCTCTCGCGATCATCATTCGCGGCGGGACAACCGAAGTCCGCCGCATCCAGAGCCGGTGTAACACCTGGGAGCGGGGTAAGTCAATTGCGAAGGAGGCATCGGCGGAACGAGCGAGGGCCTGCAACATATGGGAGTGGACGCAGTGGACATGATGAAGTGCATGGACGAATGGGAAGGCCGTCTTCCTCGGAGGGCGGGCTTTCAAACCCGCCTCTTTGGGATGGCCAGAGGCGCCCGCCGTATAAGCCGGGCTTTCTGGCCCGCCGATTTCGATGAAGCGAAGACGCACGGCACGGAGACCGGGCGCTACGAAGAAATGACGCCGCGTGAGTTCTTACACTTCCCAGTCGGTGAACCTACGGCGCATGAGCAGGTAGAGGAAGAAAGGCGCGCCGATAAGCGACGTGATGATCCCGATGGGGGTTTCGCCGGTCATGACTTTGCGCGACACGATGTCGCAGACGCAGAGAAAGCCGCCGCCGGCCAAAAGGGTCATGGGCATGAGCACGCGATGGCGCGAGCCGGTGACTGCGCGGACAGCGTGCGGGACGATCAGTCCGACGAACCCGATCGGGCCGACCTTGGACACGATGACGCCGGTCATGAGGGAGCATACGAGGAACGTGGTGATTTGAAGCCTCTTCACGTTGACGCCGCGGCCCGAAGCGAGTTCTTCGCCAAAGCCAAGTTGGTCAAAGCGCGAGGCTTGCGCCAGGAGCACGATCGCGCAAGGCGTGACGCCGATGACGAGGGCAATCACGGGTTCGTATCCGATGATGTCGACGCCGCCCATGAGCCAACGGTCCATGTTGACGAGGCGGTCGGGTTGAGCAAGATAGCGCATGAACAATATACCGGAGTTTGCGAGCAGCCCCAGCGTGACCCCCGCGAGCAGCAGCACGGATGGGGCCATGCGCGTGCTTCGCGTGGCCATCGCGTAGATGAGCAGCATGTCCACCGCCGCGAACGCAAACGCGCACACCTGCACCAGCGAGAACCCGAGCACGTCGAAGGACACCACGTACTCGGATAGGAAGTGCGCGCCGGGCCACGCGTCCGCCGCGCCAGCGACCGCCATGGCCTGCATCGCGATGGTGGCGGTCCATGCGCCCAACGCGCCGAAGCTGTCGATGCCTAAGGTGTAGGGGGTCGCGAGTGGATTGCGCAGCAACGCTTGAAACGCGCAGCCCGCGAGCGAGAGTCCGCATCCCACGATGAACGCGGCCAGGGTGCGGGGCAAGCGTTGGTTGATCAGAATGCTCAGCGCAGGGGCCTCGTTTATGGGCACGCCGCTTCGCCATTCCGCGACGGCCTGTCCGATGCCGACGTGCTCGGTACCGATGGTGAGGCTCGCCACGAACAGCGCGGCGCAGGCCACGACAATCAAGACAATCGCGACAATGCTGGAGAGTCTGCTTTTCATGGCGCTGCCGCCTGCATCGTTTCCGCCGACACGAGCAACGCGCCGGTCAGCGGGTGGCGGCACACGCGGATCGGCGCGCCGTAGGCCCGCGACAACAAGGTCTCCGTGACGACGGCCTCGGGCTTGCCCACGGCCACGGGTGCGGCTTCCCGGTGCGACAACAGCAGCATCCGATCGCAGAAGGACGCCGCAAGATTCAGGTCATGCGTGACGACGCACACGCCGTAGCCATTTCCCGCGAGCCGCCGCAGCAATGCGAAGATCTCCGATTGGTGGTGAATGTCGAGCGCGGACGTCGGCTCGTCCAGCAGTAGAAGACTTGGTTCCTGCGCGAGGATGCTCGCGAGCAACACGCGCTGCCGTTCGCCGCCTGACAGCGACATGAAATCGCGGTCGCGCAACTCCTCGATCTCCGTGTCGCGCAGGCAGCGCTCGGCGATAGCCTTGTCGTGCTGACGAATCGCGCCGAGTGCACCGATGTAGGGGAATCGCCCCAGGCAGACGACTTCGAACACGTTCAGCGAAAACACCGGCGCCACGGTCTGCGGAAGAAACGCCACAATCCGGGCGCGCTCCCGATGGGAATAGTCGCCAATGCCTCGCCCGTCGATCAGGACGCGGCCCGAACGGGGGTTCTCGAATCCGCTGAGCACCCGAAGCAAGGTGCTCTTACCGGAGCCGTTTGGACCGACGATGCCCGTCATCTCCCCGCCGCGCACGGCAAGCTGTACGCCCGAAAACACATCGCGGCCTTTCGGGTATGCGAAGGCAAGCGACTGCGCCTCCAGGGTACGGGTCATGGCACGGCCAATTCGACGCCGGGGTGCAGCATCGCGGCCAGTTTCTTCGCGGTCAGCCCGATGCGCGGGCCGGGGCGCAGACCGTAGGATTCCATGAACAGAAGCACACGATGGTTCTTCACCGCGGGCAACGACGGCAGTTCGTCCCAATCGGCCACGAACTGCGCTTGTTGGTCCGGCGTCAACGATTCTCCCGAATGGAATTCGACGATCACATCGGGCGCGCGCATTACGATGGTCTCCTTCGACGCCTCGAAGTACGGTTCGTTCACGTCGTTGAAGATATTCTCCCCTCCCGCGATGGCTGTCAACTCCGCCAAAAAGGAAGGCTTTCCTACCGTAAACAGGTTGTTCAAGTCGTGGTTCGTGCGCGTGTTGATGAGCAGCACGTTCAGCCGCGGCTTGTTTTCCACGCTGTTTCGAACCGTGTCCAACTCCGCGCCAATGCCATTCCAAAGCGCATCCGCTTTGTCCGGGCACCCCAACGCTACGCCGATATCGACGATGCTCTTGTGAATCGACTCCATGTTATCCATGTGGGCGTTGAGGATGGGGATATTGTATTGCTTCGCGAGGTCGGACAACTTCTCGTGGCGACCGGGGAGGATCAACAGCGACGGGCGCAGCATGGCAATGCGTTCGAGATTCGGATCGAGATAGCCGCCGAGCCTCTCTTTCGTCGCCGCTTCGGGCGGATAGTCGCAGAACGACGTCACGCCGACGACCCGGTCGCCTTGCCCGAGGGCGAATACCGTCTCGGTGAGGTTGGGTCCAAAGGTCACGATGCCGCCGCGAGCAGGATCGTTCGCGGCAGGCGCGGACGAGCCGCCGCATCCAAAACAAACGGCGAGCGCGACGAGTGCGGCGATCCACGCTGTGCGTCTGTGCCGCATCGTCGTGTTCGCCGCTTGTGTTTTCGTCGCGCCCGCCTCGATTTCTGCGTTCTACCTGAACTTGCCCATGCGCACGGCCACGTCGCTCGCGAACCGGCGTATCAACTCCTGTACGAAGTCGGACGCATCCAGGTCGTCGTTTTCGATCAGTGCCGTCATGTCCATGCCGAAGTTAATGCCCGTGGTCGCGTCCGTGCTGTGCGAAGCATGATACGTCGCATGTGCGCGCCGCCGGCCCTGCGTGGCCAGGTCGTATCGCTTGCCGCCCGCCACCTGCGAATCGAACACGCCCAACAGCGCCAGTTGCAGGTTCTCGTGGGCCGAACAATCGAATGCGACCTTGTCTTCGTCGACCAGCCAATCGAGGTCGCGCCAGACTTCGCAGCCGTACAACGTCTGCGGGCGCTCGTCCTGCGGCAGACTCCGAATCGCCTCGATCAGCTTCAACGTCACGCCGACGTGCGTGTCGTGCTTGTCCGCGAGGTTGTGCGTATAGACCACGAGGGGACGCGCCATCTTGAGCAGCAGCGCAAGATCTTCGACGGACCGCTTATCGGACACGCTCTTGATCGCCGCCGACGGATAGTCGAGCAGCGCCTGCGCGGAATACTCGCCGATCATCGCCGCCTTCTTCTGCTCCAATTGGCGGACAACACGCATCTCTTCGTCGGTGTAGTTCTTGTATACATCGTCGCGCGGCGACCCACTGCCGTTCGTCACCACGACGCCGCAGAACCACTTGTCTTTCTGCTGAAAGCACTTGATGATGCCGTCGTACGCCATGATCTCGATGTCGTCCTGGTGCGCCGCGATGGCCATGTGCGTCGTGCGCGCAAGGGCCTCCTTCGCAGGCACTCCATCGGGAACGTACAACTGCGCCGAATCCAACTTGAACATGAATCGTTTCTCCTATGCGCACTCGGGGCCGTCGAACCGATGGTCCGCCAATTGCAGCCCCTGGTGCAGTATGCTTCTTACAGCGCGGGCAGGCTCGCCGCCGCAATCGATTGCCCCACACGCCGGGACTTCTCGTCGGGAAGCTGCACTTTGAGTTGCGCCGCCAATTCGGGGAACTCGCTCTTGAGCACTTCGTTTGCTCCGTCCAGGATGAGCGTTCCACCTTGGCCCGACGTGCAACGGCCCAATATCAACACGTGCTTCAACGGATAAAAATCGGCGTAGTGCGCAATCCCGTACCCCATGAAGTAGCCCATGCTCTGCCAGATCTTCAGCGCGCCTTCGTGGCCCGCGTCCAACCGCCCCTGCACGAACTTCAGCCGTTCGGCGTCGGTCACGTCGTTCGGCAACTCGATCCCCGCGCGT
>JBHEKO010000430.1:0-5471 GCA_041859475.1 Candidatus Hydrogenedentales bacterium | reverse complement strand
CTCCGCATGCACTCGTGGCTCTGCACTTGGCGGGAACGCTCATTGCCCGCGGAAACGACCGCAATATCCCGGCTTCAAGCCGCTGGGCATCGGCGACAACGGGGAGTGTTGCCGTAGGCTTGGCCTTTGCCTACGTCGCATTGGTGACGCCAGGAAGCTACCTGTTGCGCTATGCCCAGGATGTTCATCTTTCCGGCGCGGCACCCTTCGATGCCTACGAAGAGGCGCTGGCGTGGCCGCTCCAACGGCCCGGCTGTCACGAGAAGTACGGGATAGCGCTGTTGCAGGCGCGGCGTAACGAAGAGGCGCGGCGTCAGTTCGAGCAGGCCCATCGTGGCCTGGATACAGGTGGCGTACGCCTGATTTTGGGCCAGCTTGCCTTCGCACGTGGGGACGGGCACACCGCCTCGGCGCATTTTGAGGCCGTCGTGTGGCGTTGGCCCGAAAACGCGGCAGCCTGGAAAGGGCTGTTGGCGTGTAGCGATGGCGAGTCGAGAGAGCATGTGCTTACGCGTGCGCGCCGCTGGCTGAGTGAAGAAACCGTCGGGCGTATCGAAGCGGAACTCGCGGGTTAGATTACCGCGCGTGGTTCGAGCAGCCCGTAAACGGTCAGGTCGGCCGTCGAATCGGGGGAGCCGGTAACCGCAATTTCGTACTCGACCTTGGGAACGATAGGTGCGGTGAAACGATAGGGAGGAGCGTCGGCGTAGTAGATGGAACGTCCGCCTTGACGCAGCTCCACACCGAGAAGCGCGCTTTGGGGGGCGGCTACAATTTCGAAGGTTGCGGCAGCGGCTTGAGCATCGAGCCACTTCGACCCGGTGGTTGCCCACGTGACGCGCCACGTTTTGGGGACCTCGCTCTTGCCCAACACAAACGCGCCCGATCTTTCGCCGGTGTCCGCGGCTCCTGCCGCTTTGGCGATCTGGGGCAGCTCGACGATTGACGCGTAACCTGCCTGAATCGAAAAGGCTACAAGTGCAAGGAGCAGCGTCCCTGCCCCCTGAATCAGCCAAACCCGCAGAAGGCGTCCTGTGGATAGCTTTTGCATCAGTGCCACGGCGGCGAGGGATACGAGCGCTGCCGCAGCAGGCGCGAAAAGCAGGTATTGAGCGGGAGCCCACATGAGGTCGTAGTACGCACAGGCCAGGAAGAGGCTGGTTCCAGGCAATGCCAATCCCGGCGGAATCGGAGCGCGCGAGAGGCGTAGCGCAAGCCATAGCAGAACCGGGGACACGATGAGCAGGGCCACGCAGGTTCCCAATCGCGCGGAGAAAAGAGACTGCGCCAATACGGCGTAAACGGTTTTTGGGGCCGTGGCCGAATCGTAGGAGTTGAGAAAGTTCATGGAGAGATGGACAGCCAGCGACAGTGCGGCGACCGTTGCAAGCCCGCCCACGAGCGTGCGGCCCCAATGAGCGGCCTTCGCGGGTGGGATCTCCGTCATGTCGTCGTCGGAAATGGAGGACTGATGCAAGACGCCGTGGCATTGCCAGCATCGCTCGAATTCGGCGCTGTTTTGCGCACCGCACGAGGGACAGACGATACCCCGGTTGATGTGTATGCCGCTGTCGCTGTCGGTTAGGCGGAGATTATCGCTTGGTGTTACCGGGCGCGTGGAACGCAAACGGGCCACGGCGCGGCCAGCGATGGGGTGATTGGGGTCCAGTCTTAGTACGTGTTCCCAGGCTTGCGCGGCCAATTCGGATTGGTCGGCCACTTCGTACACACGCGCCAACTGCTCCCACACGGCGGTTTCGGAGGGCCACTGCTGGAGAATCTCTTTCAGTTCCGAGATCGAGTCCATATAGCGGCCAAGGCGGTAGTAGGTGGCAGCAAGATAGCGGAGTACATTCAGTTTCCGCGTCCAATTCTTCTTCAAGATGAGGAGATGCTTGATGGCCTCGTTGTATTCCCATGCCATGTACAGCTTTTTCGCGAGGCGCCAGCGCTGGGTGTAGTCATCCGGATGGGAAGCGACGTACTGCGACAATTCTTCCAGGTCCGCCATCGAGCCACCTGCGTCCGTTGTGTAATGCGCCATGCGATTCCCGTTGCACTCCGAGCGCGCGTTTGCGCGAATAGACTATCGACGCGCCTTCTTGTGTTGTTTCCGTTCTCTGGACCTGACGAATTGGATCGCCGAGTTGACCAGCCAGGTGATAACCGCTGCGGCTGCTCCCGCTCCCAGGGCGCCAAAAAAGACGATTACAAAGAAGGAGGTCTTTTCCCTTACGACGTGCGTTACCCCGTAAATAGAGGGAGCCAAACTCGCGACAAAGGCGATTAACCAGAATGTCCAACCGGCTGCGTCAAATCTTCCGGACTGCTTCTTTGGCATGACTGCTTTCTTGCTTTGGTTGTGGCGCTTTTGGAATCCGAATTCGAAAGAGCGCGCCGCCTTCCGGGCTGCGATCAATCTCGATGTCGCCTCCGTGTTCATGGATGAGTTTGCGGGTGACAGCAAGTCCAAGACCCGTGCCTTGCGTCCCCTTTGTCGAAAAGAAGGGCTCGAATATCTTTCTGCGCAGGGCGTCGGGGACGCCGGGTCCGTTGTCCGCAACCTCCAGGAAAAGGTCGCCGGACGCCGTTTGTTTGGCTTCGATGCGAAGGACTCCGCCCTGCTTGGGGACAGCCTCCGATGCGTTGATCATCAGGTTAAGGAGAACTCGGTAGATGCCCTGTGTCTCAATCTGTACAGGTTGTGTGGCCTGCGAGTAGTCGACATGTAGCTGGATTTCTTTCCGGACCAACGTTTCCCGAAAGGTTTGAACCGCGTCATCGACCACCTCGCCGACGGAGCATGTTTCAAGAATAGGCGTGCGCGGCTTGGAGAAGGCCAGCATGTCTTCGACGAAGTTCGCGATGCGCTTCGTGCAACGCTTGAACACGGGCCAACTGCGCCTCACGATTTCCTGGTTGTCGCGTTCGAGGCCCTGGTCGATAAGGTCGACGCTGCCGCTCATACCCGTGATGATGTTCTTGGTGTAGTGGGAGAGGCCGGCGATTGCCTGGCCAATGGCAGCAAGGCGTTCAGCGCGGAGATTCTCTTCGATCAGGCGAGCGTTTGCGATAGCCGATGCAACCAGCCCGCTGAACATCTCCATAATCCGGTTGTCGATTTCAGTGAATGGGCCTCCGCCCACTTTGTTGACGACTTCCAGCACGCCGACAAGCTTGTCGCGGTCGACTAAAGGAACCGCGAGCAACGAATGGGTCTTGAAGTGGCTGGTCTCGTCGGCGTTGCCGTAGAAGCGGGGATCCGCATGGACATCAGGGACGTTGACGGTCTGTCGGGAGGAAGCGGCAGCTCCTGCAATTCCTTGATTGAGCTTGAGGCGCACCATGCGCTTCAGGGCTTGCTGATCGCCGGATTCGCCCAAGGCCACCTCGAAGTACAACTCCTCTGCTACGGAATCATAGAGGAGCAACGAGCATGCCTCGGCTTGGGCAACGTGCTTGCTCTCTTCCATAATGGACTCGAGAAGCACATCCAGATCGGTGATGACGACAAGAAAGCGGTGGACTCGATAGAGCGCGTCGACGATTCGCCGAAGGTCCTCCGGCGAAACAGCCAGGAGCCAGGGGGTGTACACATTGGGGCTAATAGTCATCTTCCCGCTGCACCATCGTCGAGCACTTGATCCAGAGTGGGTAATGCATGATAGAGCACGTCTCCGACGACCTGCAAACTTCGCGGGTTCACCTTGTCGATCGTGTCCCTCACGGTATGCCAGTTCGATTTGTGCTCGAGGGCCGATCCCCCGTACTCGAAATCGATAAGAACCATGGCGGGAATCTGAGCCAATCGGAATGGCATATGGTCGTCTTGGACAGGCAAGGCGGAAGGCAGGAAGTGGCTTCCAAGTCCCAGTTCGCTTGCCTGTGTCCAAATAAGGGTGCTTAGCCAAGGGGGGGCGCCAGGGTCGCGGGGTATGCCCAAGTAGGAATCGCCGATCATGTCCACATTAATCATGGTGTGGATGGACTTGACCTCATTCTGCATCCGGAGGGCGCGAACAAGTTCTCTGCTCCCGTAGAGGCCGTCCGTGTCGCTCCACTCCTTGAACGCTTCTTCTCCATCGAACCACACCAGCCAGAGCGTGCGTCCTTTTCGGGACGGTCCGATTGCGCGGGCCATTTCGAGCATCCACGCCGTCGTGGAGCCGCCGTCGTTGGCTCCGACAAAGCGGATTTCGGGCATGTACTTCGTGTCGTAGTGATTTCCAAGAATGATGATGCCCGGCGTATTGCCGGCGATCTCCGCAATAACATTGACCATGCGGCGCTTGCCGATGGGCGTGTCCGCATCGAAAGCTTGCTCGCGCACGGCAATGCCGACCTTGTCGAGTTCTTCGCGGAGCATGGCGCGGAGGCGTTCCGCCTCGGGGGACCCGGGAGGCCTGGGGCCCAACTCGACGATGCGCTTCAAGTCATCGTAGGCGCGTTGCCCGTTGAACGGCGACTTGGCCTCCGCATTCGGCCGCTGCGACTCGTCCCTTTTTGCGGCCAAGCGCAAACCATAGGCAAAGAGAATGAGTCCGAAGAATGTCATCACGCCGAAGGCGATGATGAATCGCAATGCGGTGCGGCCTTGATAGCTCACGGATAAGCGGTCCCCGATGCGAAGTAGTCTTGCCGCATTATGGCCGCGCGTTCCCCTAAACTCAACCTCTCCGCTCCGAGCGCATCGACTCCGCGCAGTGCCTGACAAACGAAACCATGAGCCAATCGGGTTGCACGTCATTGCGTTCCGGATGCCACTGCACACCAATGAGGAACGGGCGAGTGGGGTCTTCGACCGCTTCGATGATGCCGTCGGGAGCCGTTGACGACAGGACGTATGGGGCAGGGACGCTTCTCACCGCTTGGTGATGAGAGGAACATATGGGGACCCGTGACGACGGAGCCATTTTCGCCAGCATAGTGCCGGGGACGATGTCCACCTCATGCGGCTGTTTTCGGCTGGGGTTGCCGTGCTGCCCAGCTTGCGGGCATTGGCTGGGGATGTCTTGGAATATCGTGGCGCCGGCGGCGACGCACATTACCTGCATTCCGAGGCAGACCCCGAGAATCGGCGCATTTGCTTTAAGTGCGGTGTCCAACCAAAGGCGCTCGCTCTGCCAACGTTCCGTGGGCAACGGCTGCGACGTGGGATGGGGTTCTTCCCCAAAAGCCTCCGCGGGGATGTCGGCTCCGCCTGAGAGGATGATTCCATCCAGTCGGGACATTGCCTCGGCGCAGAAGGATTCCGATGCCAGCGGCAGGATCATGGGAATTGCCCCCGCACCGTCAAGGGCGTCGGCGTAACTCGCCAAGCAAGCCGATTCGCTCCACGGCCTGCCCCGTTCTGACACAAGGTAATCGCTCGTAACTCCAATCAATGGGCGCTTCATCTCGCCTCCAAGTTATCCCTCACGGGACCCGAGCAAGCGCCGAAAGTGGCGCGAGCAGCCCTCGTGGTGCACTTT
>JBHEKO010000113.1:0-76923 GCA_041859475.1 Candidatus Hydrogenedentales bacterium | reverse complement strand
TCTGCAATGCCCTGAACAACTTCGCGTCACAGTGACGCGAAGTTACCTGTACCGCACACCCGAAGTTCCCTGCCGCACATTCCCGGCTCGTACCGACCTGAGTATATCGTTCGGGAAATCCGAAAAGAGGTTGGGGGTCACTGTGACCCCCAACCTCACAGGAAGAGAAAACACCGTGGCCTCGCCGAAAGAAACAACGCCTCGCTCCCCTGTGCTGGGGCCCGCAAGCGGGAAGATACGCATACGCAAAAGTGCACAGTTTTTCACGAAAATGCGTCGAAATTACGCACACATGCAACGCGAGACCCCTTTGTTTCCGGGGCCTCCACCGTTTTCATCGTTCCATCCCACGAGTACGGCGCGGGAGGCACATTTAGGATCAAGCGAAGAAGCGTGGCAGAACACAAGCGCCTATCGTGGAAACAGGGCAAAATGGATGCCTCAATTGTCCATGCCCGGCACACTCGGAAGCGCACTTACTTTCTAGGCTCGAAGGCTGAGCAGACCGTCCGTTACCTGCTTCGCGAGACTCTGATGAAGTGGAAATTTCCTTGGGAAGCAGTGATAGGGGACAATCAACAACACATTCTCTCGCGGTATGAGGTTGACATTCCCTTGGTCGTGGTCGAGCGAGAGACCGGGCGATGCTGCCGTTTTGCGATAGAGATCGACTGCTCTTTCACCCATGGGTCTATCCTGCAAAAAGAACGTGACGCCCGCAAGGATGCAGCGCTCTGTAAGTCGGGATGGATCGTTCATCGAATCAACATGGACGGCATGAAGAAAGATGCATTGCAGCGCCGTGTGAGACATTTGGCCGAGGACATTTTCAACGTCTGCTCCAGGCGATTCAGACGTCTACGGAGTTCCGCACGGCTATCCGACGCTTCCGATGAAACCCAGGAGGGCATGGATCAGCAGGTTTCGCTCACGCCGACCGAAACCGGAGTCTTCCAGGACAACTGACTACCTGGATGCGGTCTCGTCAGTCACTTGTCCCCATGACCATCCTTCCGCGCCCATGAATGTGTTCTTCCACGCCGCCCTCCGCTTTCCGTCCTGGACTGTTCGGATACTGTCCAGCGCTGTGCAGGCGCTCCGCACGGCGGACGTTTCCGGTAGATAACCTTCGAGTGCAAACAACGAACCACTTGGAGGTTTTCATGGACATCATCGTAGACCCGGAATTCGAGCGGCTCGTTCCGCCCTTGTCCGAGCACGAACTCACGCAATTGGAGTGCAACCTGCTGGACGACGGAGCCTTGAGTCCGCTGATTGTCTGGTCGCCGCAGAACATTCTCCTGGACGGACACCACCGGCTGCGCCTTTGCCGCAAGCATGACATCCCTTTCACCACGACCGCCTTAGAGTTCGATTCCCGCGACGCCGCACGACTGTGGATCATCGGTCATCAGTTGGGGCGCAGGAATCTTCCGCCGGAGCAAGTGGCCTATTTCCGGGGCGGGCAGTATGAGCGTCAGCGATCCGACCCTGCCGAAAATCTGCAAAAACCCCAATGTTTGTCGAGTGGACACAATGTCCACTCGGAGGCTGCCGCTGCGGACAAGACGGCCGAGCGATTGGCCAAGGAGCATGGCGTCACCGAGCGCACGATTCGGCGCGACGCGCAGTTCGCGCAGGCGTTGGACTTGCTGGCGGAGGTTCTCGGCGCCGAGTTTCGCGGCGACGTGCTCGCGGGAACATCGGGCCTGAGCAGGAAGGACGTTCTCGCGCTTTCGGAAATGTCCCGCGCCGAGTTGCTCGCGGTGACGGACAATCGCAGCGCCATGAAGGGCCTCGCAAAGGAATGGCGCAATCGCGTGGACGAACAGGAAGACGCTGAGCCCGAGCGTACGTCTTTGGCTGAGCCGTGCGGCACGCAAACGGACGAGCGCGAACGCCTGCGCGCCGAGGCGACCGCATACCGGGACACCCTGGAAAACATCGTGGAGGTTTGTCGGACGGACGAGACAAGCGCGGAAGGCTTGCGCCAGTTGCTCGAAGAGGTCCAGGCGCTCGCGGAAGACGCGCTCGAGGCATCGCAATGAACGCGATGCGGCTATCTCATGAACGTGACAATTTCGAGCAGGACTTCCTCGACGTGACCGAGGTCCCCCGCGTACGTCCAGTTCTTAGGAGCCGCGGCGGCACGCGCGGCGTGCGCATCGAGTTTCTGCCTAAGCTCGTCGAGCAAGGCATCAATGGCTTGGGCTCGCTGCCGGTACTCCTCCGCGGCGCTCGCGGGCGAGGTCCGATTCCTCTTGTCCATGGCTGTCCTCCTGCTGTTCCTTACCGGATTCATCGCTTCCAGGCGAGAAGGAAGTCAAGTCAGAGGGAGGTGATGCATGGTTGAGGTAGAACACGCGCGGCGTATCTGGCGGCTCTGCCAGGGCTGCGCGAAGACGGTATACGGCGCGACGCCGCCAACGCCGGGGTACGTGGACCGCACGGCAAGACTTCTGTTCGGCACCGCCGCGCAGGAAAGCGGCCTGACGTGGGAACGGCAACGTTCTCCGCGATTCGAGGGAAAGGTGGGCGGGTTCAGCAAGTGGCAAGTGGAGCCGGGCTCGGTTGCCGCATCGTTGACGTATCTGCGCGCACGGCCAGAGATGTTGGCGCGCGCGACGCAGTGGTTGTTCGCCGACCCGCATGCGCCGGTGACCTGGCCGGACCTCATCCCGATGGACGCGCTGTTGTGGGCGCTGCGCCTGGACGACAACGACAAGGTCGGCGCGCTTTTCGCGCGGCTGCATTACTACCGCGTGCCCGGAGCGATTCCTGAATCCCTCGCAGACCAGGCGGCGTACTGGAAGCGTTGGTACAACACGCCTGCAGGGAAAGGGACGGCCGCCGAGTACATCGCCAACTGGAACCGATACTGCAAGGACGTGGCCGATGTTTAAGACGCTCGTTACCTGGATTCTCGGCAAAGGCATCCGCCTGAGCTACACCATCCGATTCGGCGGCGGGAAGCGGACCAAAGGACCGCGGCGCTCCAAATGAAAGTCATCATCAATGAGAGCACACTGCGGTTCGGAGCAATGCCCGTTGGCTGAGGTTATCAAGGAATTGCGGGCGCAGACCGCCACATTGCTTCGGGCGAATGAAGTGGCCTGGGAGAACATAAGGCGCTTGACGGAAATGCTGGACCAGCACGGCTGTTCGGACGGAGTCTGCCGATGCGAACCACGAACGCACAACCCAGCGTAGCGGGCGCTATGGATTCATCACAGCCGTTCGATCGCATTCTCCAGCGCGCCGTCCACAAGGTGGGTGTACACCTGCGTTGTGGACAGACTGGCGTGGCCGAGCGCGCGCTGCACGATGAGGATGTCGCCGGACTTCGCGTAGAGGTGCGTGGCAAACGTGTGGCGTAGCGCGTGCGGACCGAGGTGCTTGTTGATGCCCGCGGCCTTTAACCAAACATCGAGACGCCGCGCCACTTGCCGTGAGGTGAGGCGCGTATCCCTGTTGGACAGGAACAATGCCGTCGTCTCGCCCGAGCCCATGCGACGTCGAACGGACAAATAACTGCGCAGTATTGAACGGAGGTCTGTTTTGAGAAACTTCACTTGCGGCACGTTGCCTTTGCCCACAATGCGGATGTGTTTCGCGTCGAGGTCCACATCGTCCACATCGAGGTTCACGAGTTCCTGCAATCGGATGCCTGTGCCAAGAAACATCTCGATAATGACGCGGTCGCGTCTTGCCTCGCGCGTGTCCGTCTGGCGCAGCGTCTTGAGCAATTGGCGCTTCTCGCGTTCGGTGAGGAACGCCGGCGGTTTGGGATGGAGCCGCGGCAGCCGAACGAAGCGCGCGGGATTCGAGGCAATCACCCCAGTCTCTTCCGCCCACGCGAAGAACGAGCGCACGGCCGCCTTGAGACGATGCAACGTCGCGGGCGAGCAGGGCGCGCCTTTTGTCTCCGCCATCATGGCCGGACTGCTGAGCACGTCGTCCAGCAGCGCGGGCGTCACATCGCCCACAGCGAGCCCCGGTTGCCGCGCGGCCAGTACGGACGCCACCCGCTCAAGGTCGCGCGTGTACGCGGACACGGTGCGCGGTGAGGCCCCTTGCGCTTCGAGCCGCCGGGCGAAAGCGTCCACGGCAACGTGCAGCGGCTCAGGATTCGGCAGAAGCGTCAGCGCAGTCGCCGTCGGCATCGCGGTTCTCCTTCTCCAGGCTTCGGCCCATGGGCAGGTCCTTGGGCAGCGGCAGCTTCTCGATACGTCCTGTGTCTTTCGCCCACAAGAAGAACATGCGCAGCACGCGCACGGTCTTGTCCACCGTGGGCTTGGCGCGCTCGGTTCCGTTGGGCAGCCGGAGCAGCTCGTCACTTTTCAGAAACTTCCCTACGTGCGCAGGCAGGATGGCCGCGAGTTTCCGGTCCGCACCGAAGAAGGCCTCCATCTGTTCCAGATCGCGCGAGTACGTGTACAGAGTCCGCTCTTTCTTCCCCTGCGCCCGCAGATGTTCCAGATACACCTGTGCCGCGTCGCGCACGGTGAGGTCCTTTGTCATTTCCATCATCGCTCTCCTCTTTGCGTTTTCACGGCGACCCCGTGCCGCCGCGTGAGCACATACACGCTCTGTGTGGGGGAGGAAGTCAAGTCCCGGGAAGGAGCGCTACATGCCGCTGAGTAGGTCCGCCGTTATTGCCCTTGGCGTCCTTTGCATGTCCGCCGGATGCGCGCACAGCCGCCCCCCGGACCGCGTCGTGAACGCCATCCACACCGTAAACCGCTACGCGCCGGAGTACGTGCGCGAATCCAACGCGGCACTGGCACAAACCAATCACCCGGACGCCGAACGGTTGTGCGGCATCGGTGAACGCTTGACCGATGCTCTCGAGGCGCTGGACCGCTGGGCCGCGAAACAGGAGGCCGCCGATGAACCCCGCTGACGTGCTCAAGGCCAACGAAGCCGCTGTGCTGCGCGCGGGGTTGACGCTCGTCGCGTTGGGGGCCGAACTCGTCGCGGGGCGCATAGACGACGCATTAGCCCGCGCGGAGGCCGCCTCGCAAAAGTACCCGGAGTGGACCGCGCTCGAGGAGGCCGCCATTGCGCTGCGGGCTGAGGCGCGCGAGGAAGCGCAGACACCGGACATCGAACAGGCGCTCGTGAGGTTGGTATGGGCAACGGTAAGGAGTGCGATACGGGAGGCGCTGATTTGAACTCATTGACGCGCGAGGAACAGCGACGTCTGCGCGAAGTGCTGACAAATCCCGCGTCGTGGGGGCGCCATTACCTGCGCAACCGCGATGGCTCGCCGCGTGAGTATTGGCCGCACCAGACGGAAGACCTACTCGCCCCGGAGAAGAACATCATCCACCTCGACGGCCGTGGCGTAGGCAAAACGATTGCCCTGTCCACCGCCGCGTTGCATTACGCCTTCATCACGACCGGCGGACAAGGACTCATTGCCGCGCCGCAGCAAGGGCATCTGGACACCATCATCGAGGAGTTCGAGTTCCAACTCGACGCAAACCCGCTGCTCATGAAGAGCGTGGCGACCACCCAGTACGGCAAACCGAAAATTCATCGCAAGCCGTATTTCCGCATCGAATTCGCGAACGGTGCGGTGCTGTACTTTCGGCCCGCGGGTCCGTACGGCGACGCGTTTCGGTCATTGCATGTGGACCGCATCTGGGTGGACGAAGGCGCGTGGCTGTCCGAACGTGCGTGGAAAGCGTTGCGGCAATGCCTCAACGCGGACGGCACGCTGCGCATCTACTCGACGCCGAACGGGCTGCGGGACACCACGTATTACCGGCTCACGTCGTCGACGCAGTTCCGCGTGTTTCGTTGGCCGTCGTGGATCAATCCGAATTGGTCGCCCGCACGCGAAGCGGAGCTGCTCGAGTTCTACGGCGGGCGCGATACGGCGGGATGGCAACACGAGGTGGCGGGCGAACACGGCAAGCCCAGTTACGGCGCGTTCAACGTGGAGTATCTCGGGCTGTGTAGACAGGACGTGCCCGAGTACCGGAAACTCGAGATCACGGGCGGCGAGTTGCGCGATTGCGAGACCGAGGAGGCCGCGCATGACCGCCTGGAAATGCTCCTCAACCTCATGCCGCAGACGGGCGTGTTCTGGATCGGCGGCGACCTCGGGTACACCAACGACCCAACGGAACTCGTGGTGTTTCGCGAGAGCGAGGTCGCTGAACGGAAGGTCCTGACGCTCGTTCTGCGCGTGCATATGGAACACGTCACGTATCCGCACATCGCGCAGACGATCGCGCTGTTGGAACGGTACTTCACGCCGGTGGGGATCGGCGTGGACAACGGCGGCAACGGGCTCGCCGTCGTGCAGGAACTGCTCGCGCTGGACAAGTACAAGCCGCTCCAACTCGAAGGGCGCCTGCACGGCTATGATTTCGGCGGCATGACCACGCTGGCCATACGCGACGGACGGGAGGTAAAGAAACGCACCAAGGAACTGATGACGAGTCTCATCAACGGCGCGCTGCAACGCAGGCAACTCGTGCTGCCCGCCGACGATGGGGAGGTGGAAGACCAATTCACCACCCACACCTACACCCTGCAAAACGGCAACGTCGTCTACTCCAAAGGCAACGACCACATCATCGACGCCGTCCGTTGCGCCATGCTCGCCCACGAACAAAACCGACTCGACGGCGCAAGAGAAGAAGCCGTCTGCGTCATGCCCGTCGTCACCGACCCCGTGTTTGTGTAATCGCCCGAGGCCACCCGAATCAATCTGGTTGCAGGCTTGCTTTGTCAAACCGTCGGACACCACTCGCAGAGAAGCAGTGAGGACAGGCCACCAAGAAGGCCAGATAAAGCAGCGGATACTTCTTGAGTAGTTCGGAGATAGGCACATTTCGTTAGGCCACCTCCGGCTAGCCGTTCAGGGCCCGTTTTTCTTCGATGTCCTCGGGAAACGGGGCCGCCTGCGCCGACACAAGCACAGCAGGCCAAAACAGCCAACGGCGTTGTCCTCCGGTGTATGGTCGTCGCTCTGCCGTCTCCCTTTCCGCACGCTTTTTCTAGGGCCGTGCCAGACCGTCCTTAATTTCCGCGCGCCAGAACTCCTCTTCTTCCTTAGTCAAGGGCTCCGTGCTTACTGGCTTTCCGTTCTGGAGCACCTGTATGTAAAGGGTGTCCTGGTAGTGGCCACTGTTTGGGTTCTCGTCGCCATGTATGTATTGGAACTTCATTTCGAACGGGGCGGCCTCGACAATCGCGCACGCCGCTTCGCGCGCCGTGACATCGGTCAGGTTCAGCGTAATGCACTTCTCTTTGTACAAAACAGGGGGCACGGCGCGATCTTTTCCAAATCCGATGGGAACAGTCGTTTTCACCAGCGCTGCGGGGCGCTTGGCAAACTGGGGCAATGTATTGATGGTTTTCCCGAGCGTTTTAAACGCTTCCCACGCGGTGACGTTTTCGAGCTTGAGTGAGACCTTGCAGTCCAGCGGATTCACGACGCCGGGCGGTGTATTGTATACGACGCACAGCACGTTTCGAATGCGCTTGGCCTCGAGCATCCCGTTCGTGCCGCCCTTGAACATCGAGAGCGCCATGCCCAACGTTTCGTTGCGTCGAATCCGGTAGGAAATTCGCTTTTCCGGATTCGGGTCGCTGGGCATCGCACTCTCGTACGAAATTGCAACTTCATATTCCGAGGTAAGGCCACCCACCGCCATAATCGCATGGCGCTCTTCCTCTTCGGATATGTTCAAGGCTCGTTTACCTTCGATGTCCGCAGGAAGCGGGGCCGCCTGGGCCGGGCTAAGGCACAGCAGGCTAAACAAAACAGCCAACAGTGTTGTCACCTTAAATGTAGCGAACATCTCGATACCTCCTCGTTTTGTCGCGTTCCTCTCTTGAAGCGCACGAAAGCCGCAGCCGTTGAGAGTCTTTCACTGACTAAAAGTCCGGGCATGCGACGCCGTGCTTGCTTACGTAGCAGTTATATTCCGTATTGGGTGGCAAACCTTCATTCTTGAACCGGAATTTCAACTGATGGATCACAAACCAGGTGGAGCCCACTACCGGAGACGTCACCTTCATCCTCTGGTTGATAACCACTTCTCCTGTACCTAGCCAATCGCCCCCTAAAGCATCTCGATTAAATCCGTGTTCGTCGTTTTCACTCCTCTGATTACTCCCGTTTATGGTCCAATTTCCATTCCAGCCTTCTTGCCCTTGCATCACTTCATCCACTGATAAATTCGGCACCGAACAGGAAACGAATTGAAAACCTTGGTATTCCGTGATGACGAGGCCGGAAAAATCTACGTTCTGGCGTTCTCCCAAAAAACTCTTGAAATAGACTGTATGTGGGCTGAACTTGTCGCCGATTTCATGTGGTGCCTTGGAAAAGTGGTCTTGCCACTCTACATCTTCCCCATTCGGCAGAACCTGGTAAATATCTACGAAATCGGCCGGATACTCAGGATCATGAGCACCTGGCGGATTGGCGGACAAATCGTCTACGTACAGCGTGAGCCTTACCCAAGGCCCGCTCGTCGTCGGGGAAGTGTACGTGACGGAGGTTCCTACACCGGAAGCCGGTGTGAGGGTTCCAAAGGAGCGGTCCAATCCCCAGCGCACCTTGGTAGTGGGGACTTCATCGGCCACGGTAAAGAGTTCGTTTGTGGAGGTGTCCTTCTTGCAGTCGTTGTCCCCAATTTCATAGGCCGTAAATTGCTTGGACTTTCCTGGGGCTAAAAGGACCTGGGCGTCGTTTGGGGAAATGGTTCCCCTCGGAGGATCGCCCGTGGTCCAGGCATAGTCCGCAGCGGCTTTCCCGTCGGCAAATAGCGATCCAACGGTCAAGCCCGCCGTGAGCATGATGGTGGTCCAGCGCGTCATCCTCGGCTCTCCTTTCCCTATTCGGTCCATATACTTGAAACGGCTGTACGGCAACACTTTTGGCTACTAGGCCTTCTTTCTGTCGCGACTACGCAGATAGAAAAGGCCGCCGATGGCAAGGAGAAGCGCGAGCGCTCCGCCGTAGCCATAGTAAGCCATGCGATTCTCGCGGGGTGACGCTACGGGCACGGTCTCGGAGACCGTGGGGGCGGCGGGAGTCACTTCATCGTCAGAGGAGGCAGAGCCGTTCGCATTGGCGGGTGAAGAATCTGGCATCGCGACGTTCTGCGCGGTCAAGTCCTCGGTAAGGGCGTTGGCGGCTTCTTTGATGCTCTTCTCCTTCATTCTGGAGATGGTCTTCTCGATTTCGGCACACAACTCGGTATCGTCGGGGTTTTCCCGGGCGACGCGCTGCAGATTGGCGATCCCGATTTCGCCTTCCCAGTCGTATAGTCCGATCACATTCCGCATCGCGCCGTCTCGCCAACCCTTGAGATAGGGGCCATACCGAGGAGCATCGGATTCGGGAACGGCCCGGGCAAAACGGCGAACCGAAAGATATTGTTTTTCGGCCTCGGGACGTCGATTAAGCAAAGAATAGCAATCGGCGATGTATCCGCTGGACTGAAAAACGATTACCTCGTTCTTGGGGTAGTCGCGCACAATAGCCTGGTACCGTTCCAGCGCTCCAAGAAGGTCCGGTTTGCCGCCCGTATCTTTGGTAAGCAAAAACAGGTGCATGTTGGCGATGCGAAACTGGATGTCTAGCCGGATAGGTGGCGCCAAATCGACCTTTTCGAGTACTTCCTCGTAGAGTCGAATCGCTTCGCGGCTCGAACTCCCTGGGGAATAGCAGTACTTATCGGCGCGCTCCAGAAGGTCGAGTTGCTCCTCTTCCGAAAGCCCGCCCGAAACCGCCCATGCGTATGGGCTACACGCTACGCACGCGCCTAAAGCTACTACGCGCAACAATGCCGCCACACCGCCGTAGAGCCTAGGCCGCCACCTGCCAGACAATAACTCCATTGGTTACCCCCAATGCAGACGGAAAGCACCCCAATATTAATCTAGACGATAACACAGAGAGTGGAATGAGTCAATACAAGCGCCTGTGTTGGGGTAGGCTCGAGCTAACCGAATAATAGACCGAGGGACTCCAGAGCGTGACGGCTCGACGGGCCTCGTTTGAGTAGATGTTCGAGAGTATCTGGTTAACTGAAGCTGCAACCCTTATCGGTGAGAAATTTTGGTGGAACCTTGGGCTGTGGACCGGGCCAGTCGGAAACCGTGGTTAAAGGATGAATGCCCAGGGATTTCCCAACCGCGGCTATAGACAAGACATCCTTCTTTGGGATAGTTCCAGGCGCCTCCACGCGTGATCTTAAACTGGCCAGAGGGGGGACCAAGGGGATTGTGCTGGGTGTCTTTTGGGCGTGGAGTATACCAGTCATGGCACCACTCCCAGACGTTTCCACTCATATCCGCACAACCGACAGGAGAACAATTCTGCGTGCCCGTGGAGCCAGTGAAAACCCCGATGGGAGTAGTTTGCGGGAGAGTCAGGCCGGTGCCTCCCGTTTTTTCAGGGTTTTTCCCGAAGTTGGCTCTGCTCTCGACTATTTCGTTGCTCGACACGGCAAACCTCCATGCTACTCCCTTGGTTCCATCTGGGAGCCTAACGCCGTTCGGAGCATCTGAAACCCATCCCGCCGCTCGTTCCCATTCTGCCTCGGTCGGGAGGCGGTACCCGTCACGAAACGGAATGAGCGGTTCTAAGGTGTTAGAGTCATAGCAGGTAGCGAATCCGTGTTTCTCGCTAAGCCAATTGGCGTAGGCAACGGCACCATACCAAGTGACTTCTACAACAGGGTAATTATCGCACGGGATTCCATCCTGTATCTTGGGTAAGTACTTTGACGTTTCGGGATCGCGAGTGATCTGACAGTCGGCATCGGCCAGGTGGATTATGTCGTATCCATTCAGATGGGGTGAGCCTTTGGGCGAATATGTGAATTTGCCTTTTTTGTCGTAGTCGGTAAGCATCTCAGCAAACTCAGCGTTGGTGACTTCGTACCGACCGATCCTGTATGAATCGAGCCAAACAGCATGTTCTTCGGCAGCTGCGAAGGGCCATTCGAACTTCTTGTACTTGGGGATATTCATTCTTTCGCCCATACGCCGTTTGCCTTCGGCGACGACCTGGAGAGTAGCTAGATAGTTTTTTTCATCCTCTGCGCGGGTTTGGGCGCTTTCCTGATCAGAAGGTGGGGGCGAGAGGATTTGGACGGGGTTGTCGCTGGTCGGGTGGCCTTGGTTTTCACTTCGGGAACCAATGTAGGCTGGGTTCAGAGCGATCTGGGCATACTGCTCAACAGCATCGAGTTTGATGAACCATGGAAGCGCAGTGAACCACCAGTTGCCTCCAAGTTTGTCCCATTCATCTTTGTTTGATACCCAGTCTTTGTCGGGATCGGCGTCAGGACGTAATACAGATGTAGCACTAAGATCAAATTCAGGATCGGTGATCTCATAGCGTTTCCCTGCACCATAGACTATTGAGCCGAGCCAACCCTCTACATAGTCCAACGGTTCGCCAATCGTAATGTACGACGCAATACAGTAAACCGTCATATCAGGTAACGGTACATTTCCTGACGTACCAATCCCGCTCTTGGCTTTAGTGACCCACCATTCCTTGGCTTTTCCGGTCAGGCCGGACAGGATCTCCCTAACCTTGTCGACATTATGCTTCCATGCCTTGTTCACCAACAAATGCTGCGGTCTTGTCGAGTCATGCAAGATACAGTCGAGGTAGCCAAATTCGACCAAATCAATTATACCATTCCCATTCTCTATTCCCTCAAACACCGTCCCCAGACCATTATGATCGCCACCACCCATTCCCTGAGCGTTCAGCATGACCGGCAGTGACAGTTGCTCTTCCTCAGCTTTTTGCAGAGTCGCTCCCGGGCCTTTGCCCATGATAAACCAACCACCGGGAACCGCTGCCATTTCCGGAGAGTCAGTCCGACCCTTGGCCTCTGCAGACCAAGCGTCCAAGCCCATCAGAAGCAGAGGCATGAGCCCAAGAGTCCACCTCATCGACAACGCTACGCTTATCCGCATTGATTGCCCCTTTCCCTGGACGCACTACTACTATGGAAATCGTAATGTTAAAAATCTAGGTCAAATCATAAATAAGCTTGATTCAAAATACTACTTGACATATACATATATTGTATGTATATTTTTCCTGGTAGTTAGATCATTGCAGCCGGTAGTGCAACGCGCTGATATGAGATGGCGGGTCGGTACTTCAGGATGTACTTGACGCCGATGGTATTGAATGTTGCCTGTGCATGTAGCGATTGTGAGAACCTGCTCGATCTCCGGGAGGAATGTAGCTTAGGGATGGCAGTGCTTAACAACAAATCTGACGTGTTTCGATTCTGTCTCCTCGTAACATGCGTTCTTCTTGGGCTTTCGCTGAGTGTACCTTGCGCCGCAACGGCAGCCCCCATAGTCAAGAACGGTTGGGCACTTGATTATCTAAGTTCCGTCGAGAGACCCGAGGGTCGTGGCCCGGAGAACCTCTGTGGACCATATGCGGTGTGGCACCTACTTAGTCTGCTTAAACGTCCAGAAACGCTCGACGCACTGACGAAGGAGTTGGATGTCTCAGAAAAAGGCTGCACAATCAAAAGTATTGGGGATTTCTTCGAGCGACGAGGATATGAAACTACAACGGTTATCGTCACGGTTGATGACTTGCGCCGTCTGCGATCTCCCGCAATTGTGATGCGCAGCCAAGAACCAGAGGACGGCGGCGCTGTCGGGCATTTTCAGCTGTTCGTTCCGGCGAACAGGGGAAGGTTTTATGTTCTCGATGGACCCCTTGAGCCGCTAACCCTAACGGACGCCAACCTTGACAAGATTCCAGAGGCAACGTGGTATGCGATCATTGTACTGGGAATCCAAACCCGATCTGTGCCGAATCCGCGCCAATGGAGCTGGATTAGCCTCGGGGCTCTCGCATTGATCGGAACCAGCGTGCTGCTCTCTCGCCCATTTTTTGAGCGAAAACGGATACGCATACCGGACTCTATGTAACACGGCCTGCGTTTTTGCGTACAGTGCTAACGCTGCTAGAAGTGCGAAATTTTGAATTAGAGGAGGAGCTCAACATGGGCAGAATGGTCTTGGTGTTTGTTACTGCATTTGCCGTAATGTTCTGGGGATCGATGTTCTTTTTGGGCGGACCCTCTTTGCCACTGGGCACATCGGTAAGTATTGAACAACAAGCACGACTCTATGGAGGTGCGTGCGACGATACTGACTGCGCAAATACAGGAAACTACTGTCGTCCGGGTGGTTACCCCTATGACTGCGTAGCTGACCAAGGCAACGGATATTCAACCTCTTGCCAGCAATATGGAAATGCGTGGATATGTTCTGATGCTACCGCATACAGAGAATGTATGGACTGTTCGAATTGGGGATGGGCTTGCGAGGTGACGCAATCTCACCCGTGCAAAGGGAAGGAAAAGTTGAGCGGCATATGCACTGGGTTTGTCTTCGATAGTTGGTGCGCTGGTCTAAGTGAGCCTGACGAGCCCTGCGGAGAAGAAGCCACACAGTGCAGGTATTAACAGAATTATTGTTGCATTTGAAACATTTATAATAGATAAAATTGTAGTTTGTCTTACTCTCAGGGGGGGCGGCAGCCTCTTTCTAAGAAATGGACTCTTCCAACTCCAGAGGAGCTGTCGCCATGCCGGTGACGCGGTGGTTAATGTGTTTCCTTGTTCTTCTTCTTGCTAGAGATATCAACGCCCAGAGCGCGCTACAAGTAGATGAACTGGTCGACCTGATGACGGCCAAAAGACAAGAAATCAAGTCACTGCGCATAGAGTTCGATAAGAAATCTGTTGAGTATCCGGGCTCAGACTTATCCGCGCCGGGAAAGATTCTCCTGGATAATTGCTCCAACCTTTTGCTTTGGACGCCCAAGCACAGCTATTTCCGCAGCCAGAGGAGCGACTCGGTTCTGTCCTGGGAGTACACCGACAAATGGAACAAAAGACTAGACGAGTACCCCCCGGACAAGAGCCCAAAGGCCCCTGTCTTTGACGGCATTGTAGAAAGAGGCTATAAGAATGATCTAGCTAACGCCGGCCACCCTTTCTTCGATTCTGTGTGGACCATCGGGGGAGTTCCACTCGAACACTTTGTCAAAACCGGAGCCGATATTACGTGGGACGCGCAGCGCTCACTTTATGTCCTGCGGCAATCAGTTCAGGCCATGAAATTTGTCCTGACCGTAGATCCCAAATTAGGATATATGCCGACGTCTTCCAGTTATACGGATAGGGACGGTAACCCGTCATTTGAGTCTGAATTTTCCGACTATCGGGAAGTCGCCCCCGGGATATGGGTGCCGGGGGCAATAACAAAACGGACCTATGAGAAGGACTCGTTGCAAGAGCGGGTGCTGTTGACAAGGTTTGACCGGGTTGTCGTAAATGGCCCAATAGACGACAACGAGATGCGTATAACGTTTCCGCCGGGCACTCGAGTGGATGACAGGATACTTGGCGAGAGGTACACTATCGCCAACAGCTATGCCCCATCGCTTCCGGACGGCGACACCGGCGGTTTAGGCGAGCCGAGAGCAAGGCCTGTTTACAGTGAGGACCTTTACGCACCAGCCAAAGACGCCGACCTTGCGGAAGTTGCGACTAGGGTGGAGGTCCAGGTTCACACCGCGCTGCCTTTCCTGCCCTCTAGGCTAATTACCCGATTGATTGTTGGCGGAATATTACTGGCGGTGCTGCTCTACTGGCTCGTCAGGCTAAGACGACGGCCTGCGGCAAGGAAATCTCTCTAGTGGCCACGAGTCGAAACACCTTGAATCACGTGCTTCTGTGTTCAATAGCTATAGCTATGTTTCTGTGTCTATCTTCAGCAGTGGATTCAGACGCGAGCACACTAAAAGTTGTGCCTGACTCCGTCTCGCTAGGAATCATTGAGCCTGGAAAAATATACTCAAAGGTGGTGACGTTGTCGAACACTGGCACCAAGGATATTCGCCTGAAAAAGGTAGAGGTCTCTTGCCCGTGTGCATCTGTCAAGGTGGAAGACTGGACCATTCAACCGGGAAAATCGACGGCGCTGCATATAGAGGTTGATACGACCGGGAAAAGTAAAGGCGTACAGGTTACGATTTTCATCTCGCTTGAGGGAGGCGTTCCCACGGCTATAATACTACCTGTTACCGGAGATGCGCCGATACTCAAAATGCCTGATGCCACCCCGAGTAAAATTGTCTTTGGAATGGTCCGCGCAGGGGAGACGCTTCACCAAAAACTGCTCATTAGAATTCCCGAAAACGACTCCTCTGAAGAATACCACTTGGCGCGAAGTTCTAATTGGATAGAGTTCTATGAGTTCAAACGGCAAGGCCAATTGCTCAAGATTGATGTGAGGGTGACGGTTCCGAATGAAAATCATGGTCCGCTAGCGGGAGCGATAGTGCTGCAACACCCCAAAAGAGGGGATTTGAGGATTCCTGTTTCAATGAACATCGCTTCATTTGTTGAGGTTTATCCCCAGACCTTATTCGTAGTGCCGACTCTGACCGAGTATCGCATCAAGCTGTCCAGTTTCTCTCCTCCATATCCGCACGTGACGCGATGGGAGATGGAAAGCGAGTCAATTATTCTAGAGGCCCTTGAGCAACAGGAAGATACGCCGGATGTCCTGATCTGTAAGATAAAAACTAAGGAAGGAATCTACGGTGTTTCGCGAGGAACCCTTTGTCTATATTTTTCAGATGACTCGTCCCCCATTCGTATTGCGTGCATCGCACCCGCGCCTAAGTAGTCTGACTGATCGGCGGAAAATAGGATACTATGGGTTGGGGAATAGGAGCAGTCGCTTATTTATTCAATCTGCCCCGATGTAGATTTGCGACAAGAAAGGCTTCCGATACGTATGTCTTGTTTAGTGGGCCCGCTCAAACGAACAGGAGGAGAAATCATGAAGAGTTGGAGAGAAGTTGCGGTGATCGCTGTGGCTCTATGGGGCTCTTTAGTATGCTTGCCAGCATCAGCAGGATATTGGATTGTCACTGGCTCGGGGAGCCCAGACCAGAGCGGAGCGGCCGCCACGGGTTCGAAGTACTGCGCAGAAGTGTATCCAGATTGGGGTGTTCCGGGGTTTTCACCGACTCCCATTACCGTGATCATGTCGGGTGCCCACGGCTCCGCATCCGCAGCAGTTGGCTACACCGAGGCGTCTGGTGCTGTGCTGTGGAATGCGACGACAACGTGGACATGGAGTGGGCCTGGCGATCCTGCGCCGTATGCGTTCCATCCGACGATTCGTGGAGATATGTCGATTACTGTAGACATGAAAGTCCCACCAACTTCCGTGGGCACCAACACGGCCGCCGTCTCAGGTTACATGCTAGCGGACCTTTGGTGGAAGTTTCCTGCAGGAGGATTACCGATAATGTATTACGGCCGTGGGACGTCCTGCCTTGAGGCACTAAGCTACACGGCGGGAAGTGGTTACTCAACTGGAACACCGCCTACCTTTACGGATGAGAATAACGCCGTGTACACAACGGTCGTAAACGCTCCCCTGACCGCGCAGGAATGCCCATGTGGCGGCTCAGAGAGCATTACTGTGACGACAGGCGTTGAGACCACTACGTACCGGCACATATGGGGAGGTATAACCTTCAACATGTCGTGTAGCGGCCCTATTTACAGTGATACAACGTGTGCTTCTCGCGCCTACAAGCGTCATTTGGAAGCTATATCGAGTGGTAGCGCAGACCGCACTGACGGAACGGTCAGCTACAGTACGTTTTCGACAGTTCGAATACAGTAATGAGTGAAAGATATCGTGCTGGAAAGGCGCCCTTCCCATACGAAGTGCGCCTTTCTTTGAGGAGGGCATATTGCCTCTCTAGAGCCAGAGGTCTCTCTTAGTGAAGATAATCAATTCAACATATGGTATGCGGCTGTTCCTGCTGGCCGTAGCTCTTCTTTGCATCGTGCCTGCGTCTGGGGAAATTTCACAAGCGTCACCGTGTTATGAGGCGTTCAAAGCGGGTGTTGAACAAGCGTCGAACGGTTGGCCGAATGGGCAATTCCTTCAGTCTGCGCAGGCTGTGTTTGCAGCACACTTGCCACGTCTGGAACCTCGTCTCGTTGCGGTCGGGCCAGACTATGCTCAAATCTCATTCCGACTTTTGGGAGATGCGCTTCAACGCGAACTACAACAAGAATCGCGGTCCGTCGAATCCATCCTTGAACAGCTCGATGCAGCTTTTGCGATCATGATAAAGACCGAGCCACCGTCCGTGGCTCAACGTGCAAAGCTCGAAGCACAGTCTTCGATTTTAGCGGCCACGATTGCGCAGGCTCTGCAAGAGGCTTTCTCAGGTATTTGCACGCCAGCTGAACTCATCAAACCCGTGCAAGAATATGTCGATTACCGTAAGTGTATGATCGACGCATGGTTCTGCCCGAAATACAAACTTCCCTTGAACGATCAGAATCTTGAGCGATTGCGGAAGGAGCAAGTCGACGCGATCAAACGGATCGCAGCAAGCACCCACACGGAATGGAAAACCCTGGAGTCAAATGAGATGAGGCAGAGTTGTGTTGCTTGGACAATGAAGGATGTTCTATACACTATTTCACTATTGGATTTCCAGCGTCACTAGGGTATGGTTATTTATGTGACCTAAATCTCACTTCGACTCATGGTCGGTTAATGTGATTAAGCCGGATAAGGACGGCTTGCGAATTCCTCGCTACGAAATGATAACGTGTGGCGGCACCGGTTTAGCCTTAGAAGTTCGCCTGCTACCTTGCCCATTCCTTAGTATTGGTGCAATGCCACGGAAGTACGATATATCTCGTCGGTTTCTATGTTGCGAGGGAGTTGCGGGCAGGGATGAGTACGTATTGTGAGGTATCCGTCAGTGCGCGATGCGTTGTCCGTCCAGTAGATTTCGCAGCACAATTAAAATCCCCAGAAAGGAGCATATGTCGGATGTTCGTACCTCGTGCCTCTAAGATAGCGCTTCTGGGGGGCGCATTGGCGCTGCTTTGGGGACTGTCTGCAGACGCTGCGCCGGGGGAGGGCTCAACGGAGGTTGCTGAGCAACAAGCAAAGGATGCAATGGTTCGCGCTCGTGACGCCGCTATAAAGCAAATATCAGATTCATTTGCAAAAGTGGATCCTGTACCTTATCTGAATTCACGAACAGCAGTAGACTTTCTCTTTGAAGCGAGTGTGCTTCCCTTCGACTTGGCCCAGCGGCGACTAGAGAAGATTCCACTAGCTCTATCGTATACAGGAGTTGACAGGGAAATTCCTGACGTTCCGTCGTTTCTTCCTGATAGTCTGACATCGGCAGGCACCGATACGCGCAGCTATTGGCATGCCGACACAAAGGCGAGATTTTACTCAGAGTTATCTAGACTCTCATATGCTGGCCTTACCTCGCTACGCAGTCACTTTCGCTACGCGCAATCGAACTATTTGATGAATCAATATCCAGTATATATGGATGCCACAACATACACGGATGGCGAGACGCGTGATCTTTTTGCCGACTGGTATGAACCCCTGTTTGTCCGCAGAGAGCTCACTCTCCCGTTTTTTCCGTTCGCGCATCATGCGCACTGGACTGATGGGTTGAGCGTGTATGATTCCATTCCATTCGCCAAGATATTTGCTCAGAGATTACCTGTCCGGCCCATTCCCTTCCAGGCGACACTTTACTCATGTACGTGGGGAGCTACGACGTTTGCGCACGCCAGGAAGCTACAAGTCCAAAGTTTGGACAGCTTATTCCCCAAATCTCCTACTGCACCTATTGCCAGAATTGAGGACAGAAATGGGCCATTTCAGGAATGGTATGGTCACTTTTCCAAGGAAGGTGCGCTCAGAGGGTACGACGTCAGGCTTAGACCTCGCACCATGATCCTGCAGGATTCGATTCGGTATGACGCTCAAGGCACGGCGGGTCTAGCCCAGATGCCAGCGAGCAGCTATCAGCCCAAAAGGGCCATTCAGTATCCTCCCAAGGAATCGATACTTCGGGTGTCTTTCAAGAATACTATAGACGGACGGCTTGAGCTTTCAGCAATGTCCTATATTGCAGACTCAATCCCTCACTATGAGACCAAATACCTTGAGGTTGCACCAATCGAGGATGTCGCAGAAGCCGCAGCCCAGCATAGGACTACGGTGCTGGCTCGTATCAAAGACTCCGCATCTCGTCTCGATCTGCTGTATTCAGCGATTAGTGAGCATAATGCTACGTATGTTCCGAGCTACTACTCCCACGATGAGTTGTATACTGAATCTTCTTTGGAGAGGCAACAGTGCATCAAATACAATGCGTTTGCGGCGTTGAAGACCGGTGATCGGGCTCGGCTGGCAGAGTCCCTCGCGGCTTACTCTGATTTCTACATACGCAACGAGATTCCACAACGATATTACACATATAGTATCGAAGGCCTTGTGCAGTTTACCTATGAGTTTATTTCGGAAGAAATGGGGGCGATTGTGACCACCCAATACCTGATCCCAGCCTATGGGCAGGTTCCTGACACGGACATTGGTCGTGAGGTAGCTCGCCTGGTCGTACAGGATCGTCTAGGTATGGCCCTCGTTTGTGCGCAACAGGCACTCACCAGGAGTAATATCCCTGTCGCTCTGTCCCGACGTTGCACAGAATGGCGGGATCGTCTCACAAGCTTCTTTGAAAAACAGGGTGATGTACCCCATCCACCTGAAGAGATGCCGTATGCAAGCCAGCAAGAGAAAGTAAGTCTACAAATTTATACCCAGTTAAAAAGGCAACCCCAGGAAACGAACGATGAAAAACATCAATAGTGGCATTTTGTGGGTATTGATCGTACTGGGGTGTCCGGCGTTTGCTTTCGCGGCAAATGAGGCCCTGATCAAGGGGTTTTCAGCGCAGATCGAAGAAAACACAGCATTTACTTCGGCTTGGAAAGACCGCCTGATAAAGGTTATTGAGTCCAAACTGGAGAAAGCCGAGGAGGTTCCCTCTAGGAAGGCCCAGGACGGTCTCCACGACTTCGAACGGCTGAACCTTTTCAAAGGATACAGCGATCCATCTGCCTTCGATGACTCCTCGTTTGGCTTGATCGAGTTACGGCTGGGGCAGTCGCTCGACAACTATCTTGCGCTTCCGGAACTATCGGAAAAACAGCGCGCCCAAGACATCGAAAACTCGATTGTGTTTCGAAAAGCGTTGGCCGCCTGGATTGAACAGGATTACTACTTTCTCCCAAGTCCTTTGTTGGATACCCTAAAGCAAAGGGCCGATGAGCGGTTTACAAAGCATTATAACAGAGATGTAGATGTATATTTTGGGGGACGGTTGTTCGGTATGACCAAAGATGGCTCGCCTCAGTCAGAAGATGTACTTACAAGCCTACGGACGCAGAATATCAACATTCAGAGCACAATGAAAGGAAAATGGGAGACGCTTAAAAGATATTACGACCCCAACGCCTCACTGAATACGTCGTTGCACCCACAGATACAAATGTTCCTTTCGGGCCTAGCTAACGATTTGGACTCTTTTTTGTTTTCGACGCTGGAGAACGCGTTTTTTGATTCATCAAGCCCGATTCCTCCTTCTGAAGAGTTAATTCAGCTGGGAAAAAGCACTCTCGCTATCATTCGCGACGTGATGGAAAAACGGATGAAAGAAGTCAAAGTGAATTCCGAGCGCGCAAGCATGACAGCTATCGCGCAACAGCAGCTCTTAGAGCCAGTGGAGAAATTATCGATGAGCCTTGATGACTTGCCTCTACCTCCCCCAGCCGATCTTGCGGCCGTCGCAAGCTCTCCTTCGGGCACATCGTCTTTGCCGGAGCCAGTTACATCCGCGGATACTCAGGCAACACATGAGAAGAATATAAGACGTTGGACGCTTGTAGGCGGAGGTATACTGGTCATGCTGATGGGACTCACCGGAGTTCGGTATCGGTGCCGCTAGGCAATCATGTTTATTCATAATTGCCCGCGTAGTCAGTGAACGCGAGGCTTAGTGAATGACAATTTCTTTCAATCGACGCTTGCCGCTAAAAACTGGAAGTTGTACAATCCAGCGAATGCAGGGGTGTGCAAACGATACGAGGAGCGAAAAAATGGCGAACCAATTTATTGTTGGCGTGGTGATTATCTTCTTGTGTGCCCTCACGATGCCACCAGGCGTCTTCGCTCAGACGGCCGAGCTTCCTTTGGGGCACCTAGCAATCAGGCAGGCCGAAGGAGGAGACCTGTACGTCGAGGCGCGTTGCGTTGAAACGAAGCGCGTACTTGAGGAAATTGCGGCCTACACGAAAATGCCGGTTATTTTTGACTCTCCGTGCATCACATACTTTTCTCAGCTCGAACCTAGCAGGGTCACCTCACCAGAGAAATGGATGGCCTTCATTGCAGGCAACGGCGCGGAGCTTTCATGCCAGTTGAAAGATGGCGCGTGGCACATTTTTTCGCCAACATCCCGTGTGGCGTATGATCCCGCTCTGACGGAGAGTGAAATTAGGGCGCGCTTTCAGTTTGCGCTGCCATCTAACGCACTTCGAGCCGACGCGATAGCGAGCGGGCTTCTCTTTGTAAATGGACGTATGGTTCCGCCGCCCTATTCCGTGTACCGCGAGTTCGCGGCGGACGAACGGACCATCGAGGTGAAGGTAAACGGTGCGGTCATTCGACGCTTTCTTCCGCAAGTATCACACACCGTTTCCAAGCCTCGCGCACTCTCTTCCTTGCCGACAGACGGGCAGTTTGGAGACATCTCCTCTCTGACTGATTACGTAACCGCGAGCCTGTATCCGCAGCTCTTGAAAAGCTACACGCCTAAAGATGCCCAGAAAAAGGTGGTGGAATTCTTGAATAGCCAGCGAGTCATTGAGAACACAAAGGTCGATGAGTCAGGGGTTATTTGGATAAATCGCAACACAACCTTCTTCCCTGTTAACTACGACTTGGAGAACGGTACAATATTCGATGTGCGTGGAAACTCGATAACGGGCAAGAGCAATGCGTCGGCGGAAGAAGCGGATAAAGTAGTGAAAGCCCTTGCTGGAGAGTTGCGCAAGGACTTGCTGGTGTTCATCGGGGCCGGAGGCGTTGAGGTTTCCTTTGGAGTGGGTAAGGACAGTGTCGCTCGTTTCGCTGCGGTGTTGGAGATGGCTCGCGCTGTTCCTCTGCTGCAAGCGGAGTGCCTTCTTTCTGAAATCATTGAGATTCGTGCGATGACGCGTGAATTGGCAGCGAACTTAGGAGATGACATACTCCCCAAGGTCAAGGCGATCGTGTCTCGCAAGGAGGCCGCTGCTCTTGTACTGCCTCCTGCCCCTCCTCTTGAGTAGGATTAAGAAAATTGCGGGTCATTCGTAGAAAAAGGATAGTTCAATGAAATCACTTAAGGCTTGGAATATCTTGCTTGCTTTGGGTTTGGCATGCGCACACTCGGTTTCAGCCGTCGCAGCTCTCCCCGAGTCCGCCGGCTACTTGATTTGGGGGCCACACGCCTACCATATTTCTTCACTTGATGGCGTAATGTCGCCCTATATAATGCAGATATCAGATTACGTGAAGTATAAGTTTGAGGAAACGTCCACACCAAATGGTGCGCCAAGCGTATGCACGCTAGCATCTCTTAGGAATCGACTCGAGACAGGAAAAGGCGTTGTGCTTTACGCGGCTCATGGAGGAGGTGGTTCTATCGACTGGTGTGCAATTGACACTTTCGGAACAGATGAGGTCGCTTGTAACACGAAGTTGGCGGAGTATGAAGTGCTATATCCAGGAAAGATAGCAAAGTCAAGTTTTGAGGTTCAGAAAGAGAATGGACCTGAAACGCACTATTTTTTGAAAGTTCATTCTTCGGTAACAATGGGATGGTGTACAACTTTTCATCCAACACGGCACGGAATTTCGTTTGTTTTCTCTTGCGGGACACAGGGGCAAGGGTATAACTGTTTTAATAGCGGTGTGTCTTTCGGTTATGCTGACCTAGTTAATGCCCTTCAAGCGGGTCAAGATATCGACGGTATTTTTAGTCGGATGATAGCGGACACGTCCCTATCGACCTACCCCGCGTATGTACTGTACGCCGATCCCAATCCGCCAACGGTCGGCATATACGGTGGGTCAGTTTATTTATGCCCGACGCTCATTGGCTGTGCTCCGAGTGGGCCGGTCGGCCGTCCTGGTTATCCGGTTACACTTGCAATAATGTTCAATAGCTACATGGATACAACAATACCTGCATCTTCTTTGGTAAGCGTTTCAGGAGTACAAGTCATTACTCAGCCCTGGTGGGTATTCGACCAATTCGGCTTAAGCACGACGCTCAGGGTTACGTGCTACAGCGCAACGCCCACTTCGTTCACCGTTACAGTATCAGGCGAGGCCAAATCGAAAATGCGTTCAGGAAGTCTCTACCTGGACGGAAATCGTGTTGCCCCGAATCGCGATAGCTATACGGCGAGTTATTCGATAGCAAATTAGATCGCATTACGGCAAGGATACATTCTAGTGCATAGCCCGTTGGGCCTCGTTTGAGTTGTCTGTGACCGCATGGCTTGCTCCAAGCATTGCGACTGCAGTATGATGCTAACTTTAGGAACTAAGTGTGGTGTTATGGCGTTTGAAGCTGCCGCTAGTTGCGTAGGACTACGGTTTAAGTATGCATTGCCGAGACGGGAACATGAGAGATGACGATTGATAGAATGCTAAAGTCTTCGCCCGAGGCGATTGATGTGGTTTCGCCGCGAGTGGCGGTTCACTACGGGATCGTGCCACTAGAGATCGATAGTGCTGGTGGATTGGTCGTGGCGATGCTCGACCCAGATCGCGTTGATGTGCTGGACGAACTGACATTGACATTGGGGCGCTCAGTTCGCGCGGAGCGCGCCGATGCGGAGGCGATCGCGGAGGCGATTCGCGCGCACTACGGGGTGGGCGCGGAAACACTCGAGGCGCTGGTCCAGAACCGTGATATTGAGCTCGTGAGCGCAAATGTTCAGGACGCGGGATTGGATGAAAGCGCTGGCGACGCATCGATCGTCAAGTTTGTGAATCAGCTAGTAGTCGATGCGTACAATAGTCGCGCGACGGACATTCATTTCGAACCTTTTGAAAGTCACTTGCGCGTGCGCTATCGCATCGATGGCATTCTGTTTGATGCGCACATCCCGGACTCGATTCGTCATTTTCGCGATTCGATCACGTCGCGCATCAAGATTATGGCAAATATGGACATTGCCGAACGACGGCTCCCGCAGGACGGCCGCATTCGCGCTCGCATCGACGGCAAAGATTTCGACCTGCGTGTGTCAGTGATTCCAATCGCACACGGGGAAAGCATTAACATTCGTATTTTGCAGCGCAGCAACGTGCTGATGGGGTTGGAGGCAATCGGTTTCGGCGAGCATGACATTGTGTGCTTTGGCGAGTTGCTGAAGAAGCCTCACGGGATTGTTCTGCTGACGGGACCGACGGGTAGCGGGAAAACGACGACGCTGTATGCATGCTTAAGCCGCATTAATGGCGTCGAGCGCAAGATTATCACGGTGGAAGATCCGGTCGAGTATCAGATCGAGGGCATTTGTCAAATGCACGTTCGCGCGGATATCGGGTTTACGTTTGCACGTGGGCTGCGGTCTATGCTGCGGCACGATCCAGATGTGATGATGGTTGGCGAAATCCGCGATTTCGAAACGGCCGAACTGGCGATTCGTTGCGCGCTTACAGGGCATCTAGTGTTCAGCACGTTGCATACCAACGACGCGGCGGGTGCTGCGCCGCGTCTGGTTGATATAGGCATTGAGCCATACCTACTGGCATCGTCGGTGGAATCTTTTATCGCACAACGCTTAGTTCGTGTCGTATGTCCACATTGCGCCGAGCCTGATGTTCCTGTGTACGAGGCGTTGAACGAGATGGGCGTTGAACCCGGAACGGCGGACCTCAGCAGTTTTCGTCGTGGGTGTGGCTGCGACGTGTGCCGCCATTCGGGATATTTCGGGCGGACGGCCATCTATGAAATGCTGATGATGGACGATGAAATCCGCCGACTAATCATGGATCGTGCGCCGGCATCGCTGATCAAGCGCGCGGCGCTGGCGAACGGTATGAAGACATTGCGCGACAACGGTTGGGCGAAGGCGAGTCGCGGTCAGACGACGTTGGATGAAGTACTGCGTGTAACGCAGGATGATCGTGAAGCCCAGGCGTAAGGGAGAAACGGCGCGTGAGCCTTTTTATCTATGAGGCGATTCGCGAGCCGGGGAATTCGGAGCGCGGTGAGATTCAGGCCGATTCTGCCCAGGCTGCCGCGTCGATTCTGTTGGCGAAAGGCTACCATGTACTGCGTGTGGAGGACAGCGAGTCGTCGGGGTTCTCGCGGCGTTCGCTGTGTTTTGGATGGAGGACGGGACTGCGCCGCAACGAATTAACGCGGTTGACGCGTGACTTGGCCTCGTTGCTACGTGCAGGATTGACGCTTTCGGCATCGCTGGGCACACTGCAGGTACGTTTTGAAAAGCACGCATGGCGCCGTATTGCTGCCGGACTGCTTGCGGACTTGGAAGAGGGGCGGACATTCGCCGAGGCGCTTTCCCAATATCCGCAGATTTTTGAGCCAATGTACTTGGGCCTTGTTCGGGCTGGCGAGGAAAGCGGCAGACTGGTGGAATCTTTGGTTCGCTTGGCCGAAGTCGGCGAAAAACGAGACGAACTCATTGCGCGCGTGAAAATGGCCATGCTCTACCCCACCGTTATGATTTCATTGGGCGTAGCCACCGTCGTAGTGCTACTCACCTTTGTGGTGCCTATGTTTACCGGCGTATTCAAAGATACAGGACAACAACTCCCTTGGCCGACGCAGGCGCTGGTAATGATTAGTCATGGACTACAGATATGGTGGCCAGTGATTTTGCCGGGGTGCGCGCTGACACTCTTTGTCCTAATGCGTTTTCTCAAGACCGATAGAGGCAAACACATCAGGAGTGCTCTAGTCCTGCATCTGCCGGTCTTGAGCGGAATTGTTTGTAAGAGCCAGGTCGCTGACTTTGCCCGCACGCTTGCCACACTGCTGGCAAGTGGTGTACCTATCGTGCATGGATTGAGTATTACCGCTGCTACGCTGACGAATGTCTACTATCGCGAAGCGGCGGCAAGACTGGGCACCGCGTTGCGCGAAGGCGCCCGGCTTAGTCAAGCGATTGAGACCGCGCCACCGTTTCCTCAAATGCTGACGAGCGTCATCGCCGTCGGCGAAGAAAGCGGCACACTTGCAGAGTCCCTCGATCACGTCGCCATCGAGTACGAAAAAGAGATTGACCGCGAAGTCAAGACCGCCATGGCCCTTCTCGAGCCCCTCATGATCATTCTCATGGGCGGCATGGTCGGCTTCATTGTAGTGGCTATGCTCCTGCCTATCTTTTCTCTCGGCGACGTCGTCAATGTGGAGTAGGGGTAACGCGCTGCTATGCGGGGGATGTTTATGGGTAAAATAGGTGAGGATTGTCTAATTGACATTCCTCCATTCCCAGTGCTACAAGAGAGTGTACGCAATAATCGTCATGTTTGTGTGGGACAGTTTTGGGGGCAAGCCGCTTGAACTAGGTGCCAATACTCTGAGGAACGTCTATGATTCTATATAGTGCCATGCGGCGAAAAGAGAAGGCTCGTCGGGGGTTTACGCTGATTGAGCTGATGCTGGTGGTGGTGATCATTGGAGTGATCGCAGCGATTGCGCTGCCACGTATGGCGGGCAAGACGGAGCGGGCGAAGATCACAGCGGCGAAAGCATCAATTCAGTCGGTCGCTACGGCTTTGGACAATTTTGAGCTGGACGTTGGTCGTTTTCCCACCAGCGAAGAAGGCCTTATGGCCTTGGTCACGAAGCCGTCAGCGCTGGCCCAGGAAGATGTTTGGCATGGGCCGTATCTTCGGGAGGTTCCGCTGGATCCGTGGAAGCGTTCTCTTACGTATCGTTCTCCAGGGGAATTGATCGTCGATTACGACATTATTTCTGTGGGGCCGGACGGTCAGTTAGACACCGACGATGATATTGCGAATGTGCGCAAGAAAGACAAGGAAGCTGCTCCATCGCTCTAATAGGGGCTTTACGCTGGTTGAGTTGCTGCTGGTGGCTGCGTTGATTGCGTTGCTAGCTGCAACGGTAACGCCACTGTTTAGTGGCATGTTTAGGTCCATAGGGCTTGAAGATGCAACAGCGCGATTGGCGCAAGAAATTCGCACGGCACGTCTGGAAGCTATGCATAGACAGTTAAAGGTCTTGTGGAGCGTTGACGAAGACGCCCGGGAATATGTTTTTCGTCTCCAGGAGGTAGGGGCCGGACGGACCGTCAAATACACTAATTTTGGTGACGCGTTTTGGGACAAGCGTCGGGAGTTTCCGTCAGGAGTTTCGTTGGACAAGATCGAACAGGGTGGCCAAGTATTCAGGCCGCCGCAGTTAGTCTTTGAGCCGAGCGGCTTAATGAAGGCGACGATAGTCTGGGTGGCGGACCGTGACGGACGTATGGGAAAAATATCGATTGGTCCTTGGGTGGACGACGTTCGGGGAACAGTGACGGGCTCCGGCGCGGATGCGGAAAAACGTAGCGATGAGTAATAGTCCTTTCTTGACGCGCCTGGGCAATCTTCGTACATCAAGGCCGCGCGGGGTGGCTCTGATGGAAGTTCTTGTATCCACGGCCATCATTGGCGCTGGCTTTGGAACGTTCCTTTGGAGTCTGTCCAGCTGCGCGCGGTCGCAAAGCGCATTGAATGAGCGAGAGACGGGGCGTTTTCTCGCGGAACGACAGCTCTTGTTTTTACGGCAACACTCCTTGGCTTCGCAGACAAAAGATATGACCGGGGATTTTGCTGCTCCTTGTGAAGATTATTCCTGGAAGGCCGTATTCGAGTCCCCTGCTGATACAGCTCCATTTGTTATTGTGTGTCTTACAGTTTTCCAGCACGTACCTGGCGCTTCCGAAACACGGCCGACGTATTCGTTACGGACGATTCTAAATGTGGGTGGGTAGCAGCGAAAAGGGTTTCACCCTCGTTGAAATGCTACTGACGATAGCGTTATTTGCGATGTTAATGTCTATTCTTGTCGTGGGGCTTCGGGCGGGTGTAAAGACGTGGCAGAACGTACGCAAACATCAGGCGGCATTGGCTGAGCGGGGTGCGGCGTTGGACATCATGGCCCGGGACGTGCGGTGCGCCGCAAAGATGGACAAAAATACGCCGGCCTTCGTCGAGAAGTCGGAGGACGCTGTGGGCGAGGTCTTGGCAATTACGACGCTGGAATCCAGAGAAAAGCAACGCGCCGGTCGCGGGGCGGTGTGGAGTCAGGCAAATTATTTCTTGCGCGCGTCGGATGACGGAGTAGAGGAGCTTGTGCGTGGGGAAACGCTGTTTGTGACGACGGGCGCTCTTGAGGGGCAGTCAACGGAAACGCCGTTGTTGGCAAGGGTTTCTGGGCTTCGTTTTGATTACCTAAGTAAGAGTGGCGAGATCGCTGAGACGTGGAATGAAGATGGGCTTCCGGTGGCGGTGATCGTTTCGTTGACGTTGGCGGACGGCGTTGAGATGCAGCGGACTTTACCTGTTTCGTGCGGGAGTATAGCACCGTGAGAAAACAGAAATGTTGGCGCGCTACCGAGGGCGCGGTACTTGTGGTGACGTTGTGGATTACAGCGTTTTTGGCGTTTTTGGCGCTGACGTTGATGTCTCGGTCGCAGTTGAGCGTACGGCGCGAGTTGTGGGCTCAGGTCGAGTTGGAGGAGCGAGAATTGCTGTCGTCAGGGGCGCGCCTAGCGCTCGAACGGTTGTGCTCGGACGAGGACAATGAGGTGGTAAGCTATGCGAAGCCATGGGGCCGACGTCTGAGATTTACCAGCGCGACTATGCTAGACTCGGGAGGCACGCTTCCAGGGTTTAAGCATCCGTTTGAGTTGTCCGTGATCCCGCAAGACGAGGGCGGCAAGTTAAATATCAATCTGACGTCCCCTTCGATTCTGACGGAGGTGTTACTCGAGGCTGGGGTATCGACGAACGCGTCGGAAATCGCGACGGCGATCAATGATTGGCGCGACGCGGACGATTCCGGGGCGTACGAGAGCGATTTTTATGCGCGCAAAACGCCGGCGTATTCTCCGGCGAACGCGAGCCTTAAGCGGATTGAGGAGCTTCTTTTCGTCGAGGGCGTAACGTCTCAACTGTTTTTTGGCGAGGACGCCAATCACAACGGTCTGCTCGACCCTAACGAAGACGACGGCGACATCTATCTTCCTGTGGATAACCAAGATGGGCGTCTCCAGTTGGGGCTAATCGACATGTTGACGGTGTATGGAGATGGAGCGCTAAACGTGAATACTATGCCGGAACCGCTTCTGAGTACGGTATTAAGCGTTGCCCACTTGGGAGAGGGGGACCCGCGCGCGATCGCCGGAGAAATTTTGGCGCGTCGTCGCGGAGCAGACAAACTCGACGGAACCGAGGATGATCGTCCTTTTGCCGACATCACCGAACTGACCACGTATCTGTCTGAAGCCCAATTGACATCGCTTGCATTAGCAGATATTGAGTTGGGATTGACCTCATCGGCGTTTCGTTTCTATACGCAGGTCACGATATTGAATCCAAACTCCCAAGCGGAAGGTGAGCTAGTGGTCTTTCGGGAGTCCGGCGAGTTGGAACTTGTTGAATGGCGCGATACGCAATTCTAGACAAACCCGAGAGTGCTGCGCCACAATCTGTGAAACGTAGGCGGCCGTGGGGCTTTTCGCATCCGTTGGCGTTTGGCGTACTGCCTACTGGGGATGATGGCTATCGATTAGCCCGTGTTGTCCATGCTCGAAGGATATTGAAGATTTCTGAAATGTTCGTCCCGGCGCAGGAGGGAGCGGAGAAAGTCGCCCTGTCGCAGTGGGGTTACCGTCCTGGGGCGAACGTCACGCTGTCCCTTCCGCGGCGACACGCGATTCTGCGCTGGATATCGCTTCCGACAACGATCCCCGCCCAAATTGCCCAGATGGTCGGATACGAATGCACATCGCTCGCACCGTGGCCGATAGAAGAATGCCTCGTCGGCTATGAAGTGACGGGACACGACGAGCGCGGGTACAGTCTGGTTTTGGTCGTCCTGATTCAAGCGCATACTGTGCAGCGTCATATCGAGCGGCTGCGGGCGCTGGGTGTCATCGTTACGTCCGTGGAAATATCAACTTTGTCGCTGTGCCGTTTAGCGCGGAAGGCTAATCGGTCCACGCCCACGGCATTTCTTTCGCTTACGGGCGATGATTACGAGTACGTCCGCGTTTCCGCGGAGGGGCGTCCCGTATTTTCGCGCGGCAGCGCCCCGGACGGTGACGCGATGGGGATGTTGGCCCAGTCCGAGGCGTTGGATAAGCGGCGAGGCGATGGGGAATGCGGCGAGGTAGATATATTTCTTTTTTCCGACATCGGTGATGTTCTTCGGAACGATTTACCGGGCGTGTGGAGCGATTCCAAACGCATTTTTCGCAGCGCGGCGGAATTGAGAATTAGTGGCCTGAACGGTTCCGCGCCGACCTCGGCCGCAGGGCTTATAGCCGTTGGCGCCGCATTGGCGGCCAGCGACGACGAGAATATCTGCGACCTCATGCCGACGCGCGAAAAGAAACGCCTCTTGCGGCGGCGGATTGCGCGCGTGCTCATCCATCTTTGCGCGGCATTTCTTTGGACAACGGCGTTGCTAGTGGGCATGGTGTATTATTCGTTTGCATTGGAGAGAACGCGAGCGGAGACGGCGCAGAACGAAATTGCGCAATTCGGCGCCGCCGTCAGCGACTTGGCTGAGAAGCGAGAACAACTCCGTAAGCTTTCGGCGGAGCGTGCGGGAATTGCATTACCTCTTCAAGCGATTTTGGAGCTGTACAACATTAGCCCGCCGGAAATCGCCATCAACAACTTCCGCTATGATGCGCGCCGCATCATAACATTGTCCGGCGAAGCGAAGTCATACGCGGCGGTATATCAATTTGTCGACGTTATCCGTAAATCGAAGCGGTACAAAGCACCAGAATTAGTTCAATGCGCGAAGCCCAGAAACGCCGACGGCGAATTGGTGGAGTTTAAGGTAACATGCAGGCTGGCCGCTGCCGATAAGACGGGGCGTGAATGATTAAACTGAGGCGTTTGACTCGGCGCGAGCGTGGAATTGCGGCGACGACATTCATTGTCGCGGCATTGGGGCTGGGATATATCGTTGTGTGCGAACCATTGATTTCGCACTGGGCGGAGATGCATAAACTTGCACTCAAATTTGAGCTGCGTCTGGTGGAGCTGAAAACTCTCGCCGCGCACCGAGAGACGATTGAACGAGAATACGCCAAAGTACAACAGGCGATTAAGGAACGACCGGCGACTGAAGACCCGATGCTTGTGCTATTTTCGGAGGTCGACGGCTTGGCGCGTAGTGCGGGACTCGATATTGCCAATGTGCGTCCATTGGCGAAAAAGACGGAAGGCCGATTTGAGCGTATCGGCGTGGAAGTAAGTGCGCGCGGTGAAGCCCACAGCGTGATTAAGTTCTTGCAAGCGCTGCAAAGCTCCGAGCACCTTTTGAATGCGGAGACGCTGTCGTTGTTAGCGAACCGCACGGCTCCGCCAATTTCCGTCACGGTGTCTGTAACCAAGATATACCAGATCCGCGCGGAGAAGACGAGTGGGTATTAGGCGTTTGGAGCTAAGACTAAAAAAACTATTGCTCGGGGTGCTCATTGTGAACACCTTATTGAGCGTGGGGTTTTCCATCTTGACGCTAACGCAGAAAACTTGGGTACCCAACCGCGCCGAGGCCGCACAGGAGATTGCGCAAGATGTGACGTCGCTGGAACGCCTCGAGACTCTTTCAATGGAACAGGTTTCTTCGGCTACCACAGGCAAAGCGATTTTTCGAACCTATCACTCCGCAGAGGGAAAAGTGGTCAATGAGGCTGGGCGCTATCAACTGATGGGGATATCCTCGCGAAACGGACAGTTGCGCGCCTTCATAAAAGACATGAAATTGAATCGCGCTTTTTCCGTTGGCACTGGCGAGACGTTGGGCGTTTTTCTAGTCGTATCCGTCGAAAAAGACGGCATTCGACTGCAAAAAGGAAGCGACGAGTATTTTTTAAAGAGAAGGTGAGGCAGAAGGATGAAGCATGGGAAAACCTGCTGGGTCTCGATAATGCTCATGGCGTGCGTCGCGTCGCTTTCTGTCTGCGCATGGTCACAAACGAGCGAACCAATTACTTCCGCCGGAGCACCTGCGGAAGATTTGGCGAATGTGGTGAAGCCTTCGATTACGCTCACGATCAGCGGCACGGATGCGGCGGAAGCGATGAGTATGCTTTCAGAAGCCACGGGCTACAGCGTGATCCTTAGTTCAAAGGTTGCTGGTAAACTGAATGCATTTATCCGCGACATGGACCCGGACCAAGCGTTGGCGGAGACCTGCAAAGTCAATGGGTTGGATTACGTCAAGAACGGCAACGTCGTGTGGGTATTGACACATGACGAATATGTGCAAGACTTTCAAATGGGCCGTGAGCGTCGCGTAGTGGTGTTAAAATACGCCAAAGCAAGTGAGGTGGCGCAAACGCTGAGTAATAAGAGTTTACTGAGCAAAGACGCAGTCGTCATTCCATATGTGCATACGAACGCCGTCCTTATCGCAGAGCAGTCTGAAAAACTCAAAGATGCGATGGACTTAATCGTGCAATTAGACCAGCCGCGCGCGACGCGCGTTTTCCCGTTGCAATGCGCTTCAGCTAGTGATTTACTTTCGCTAATTCAAAGTTATGCGAGTACGCCGACAGCCGTCCAAGCGGATTTGCGCACCAATCAACTTATGATTACAGAGACAGACTCCAATCTCTCTAAGATCGAGGAACTGATTCGGCAGCTTGATCAGCCAGATCGAATGCAGACTCGGGTTTTCGCCCTGTGCTATGCTCAGGCCGACAATGTGGCCCAGATTCTGCGCGAAGTATTGACAGGCTCGAAAACTTCACAATCCTCCATTAGCAACGAACAGCGAACAAGCAAGATATCGAACATCACAAGAACTGCGACATCCTCATTTGAGGGTGCTCGCACAGCCACGTCCCAACCAATAACGGACGCTTCTGCCGGCGCTGAACGCCAAGCCCCCAGTGCGCCGAAAATTATCGGAAAAGGGACGGGCGCTACAGCCACCACTGCCTCCGGGGAAGCGCCCGTAACCGATGCGGGAATAGGACGTAGCGGGATCGCTTCGCCTGCGACGCCCACTCTTCCGACGCCTGCCGTGATGACGACGAGCACAACGGGAGTGAACGGCCAAGAGACGGCGCTGGGACCGCTAGCAACGGTTGTTTCAGACCCGCGAACGAACTCGGTTATTGTGACGCATACTACCTCGATACTAGACCGTTTGGCCCAGATCGTCGCAAGCGTGGATGTCCCAAGCGACTTACACGTGTTCCAATTTCAGAATGCTGATCCCACTGAACTGGAAGTTGAAACCAAGCTACAGGACTTGCTGCCCAGAGACAACGCCTATGTTAACGTCGACGCCGCTGGGCGCAAAGTCACATTTCGCTCAAGCACCAAACAAGCCGAGGAAATTCTCGGGCTATTGCGCCAATGGGACGAAACCGTACGCCAGGTGCATATCGAAGCGGAGATTCTATCCGTGAACGCAACGTTGATTCGCCAGCTCGGTATTAGATGGCAAGCTGTGCTGGACAAAGTCGACGATGCCGGAACCTATACGCGTGGCTCCGCAGCAATCACGTTTCCCCCAGTCGTGGGCGATACAGACAACCAAGCGCACTTGTCCATCGGAAATTTGGATAGAGCCGACTACAACGCCCTGATTCAGGCGCTTACCACGGACAATGACACGCATATCATCGCGAGTCCGCGCATTCTCGCGCGCGACGGTAAGGAAGCGAGCTTTAGCAGCACCCGCGATGAACCTTACACCGTCGTTACCGTAAATGGCGACACCAACACGACACTGCAAGACGTTCGTTTCTTAAATATCGGCACGACACTTAGAGTAAAGCCCGTTATCAATTCGGAAGGCCTCATCAATCTTCAAGTTCAGCTCGAACAGAGCAGTCTTGTAGAAATTCGTAGCGGCGTGCCCGTTGTGGACCGTTCCACCGCGGAATCTTCTGTAAGCGTTCGCGATAGCGGCACAGTGATTCTTGGTGGCTTACGACAACGCACTCGAAAAGAAGCAGAACAAGGCGTGCCCGGCTTGCGAAAGATGCCGCTGTTGGGCAATCTTTTCAAGAATAACGAGAAGACAAATACCGAGCAAGAAATTATCCTAGTCCTGCGCCCCGTCATTTCTGGACCTACTTGCGAAAATCCTCCGACGATATCAACCGCCGGGAAAGAGGTAAATGAGCGTATAAACGAAAAACGACTTGGCTTGAGTGAGGAAAAAAGAAAACCGTAACGACGCTTGCGAGTACGCAAGATTTATTTGACGTCGTTGAACTTAATTGGCCGACGAGAAATGACAACTCTAGGATGAGGGGAAGTAGTGGTATGACTGCATTTAGACATTCCTTCTTGCGTTCGGATTTTCAGGGAGGGAACTGACGCTGTAGAATAGGTTTGGAAAGCGGGAATGCAATCGCTTGGCTCGCCAGAGCGGTATACATTGCGGCGGATCAATATGCTTCTCAAGGGAAAGTACTATGTACTATTGGCGCCTGGTCGAGTTCAACTTGGACTCCTTTGCGCTGGTGAAGTGCTGAGGGTGGGAGCGTAGGAAATAGTTTTGGAGGCAAGTACGTTGCGCACAGTTTATCTAGGACGAGATGAGATAGAAAACACGCGCTTAATGAGGGAAATAAAATGAGAAAGAATTCCCGTCTTTGCGCCATAGCGATTCTGTGTGGGCTTGGCGTCGTGTATAGGGGGTATTGTGCGGAGATATCCTCCAGCGGCGCGACGCCTTCTCCTTCGGGTTCTCCTGTACCCACGATTCATGTTAAGGCGAATACAATTGAGATTCCGTATCGCTTTGTTTCGCAGAGTTTTTTTGTCCCTTTTGAAGTCGAGAATATCGGAAAGGCGCCGCTTGAAGCGAAGTTCGCAAAAAGAAGCTGCGGTTGTGTGGCTTTTGAATCAGAAATCGCACCGATCCTGCCTGGGCAGATGAGTGTGGTGAAGCTAGGCTACGTTCCCTTGAAGGGGAAAGAGAAGCATGGAGAACAGGTTTTTACTGCGGAACTGACGACGAATGATCCGGCGACTCCGACGGTGACTTTATCGCTCAAAACCCGGCTTATAAACCAGGTGGAAGTGAAACCGAGTTTTCTTGATTTTGGGGTAGTTGCAGATGGCGAAACGCCAAGCGGAGAAATTACGCTAGAACGTTTTTGGGACGGCATGTTTCCGGAGATTCTGTCTGTGGCCCCCACATCGGCGGGCTTTATGGTGCGCCAACTCGATGAACAAAGAGGCGCGGACATTATAATGACGCGATATCAAGTCGTACTAGACTCAAAACTTCCGTCAGAGGTGCTGGAATCCTCAATCGTATTCACGACCTCCTCAAATCAATCACCTATACTTGAAACACGTATTTCCGCTCGAACGGCTGGCTCTCTCTCTTCTGAGCCCAAGGCCATACTCTTGGGAATAGTTCAAGCGGGCGCGAGTAAGGAGAAGTCAGTTAAGTTGAGTAAGGGTAGCAATCCTGAGATGGTGCCAGTCTCAGCTAAATGTGACGATCCGCGCATTATGGCGAGAATTGCAGCTGGGCCGGCTGAAGGGACGTGGACATTGATGGCGACGCTGAAGTCCGACGCAAAAGCGCTGGGTCCAGTGAATACCCGTGTAGATGTCTTTGACAGCAAGAACGCGCGTATCGGGGCTGTTGCGTTGTATGCGACAGTCATTGAGCCGCAACTGCCCCAATGAGCATGCATACAAAAGGTTTTAGCTATTTTCCAACGGTAACGTTGGTCTCGCACACTGGTAACCTGGGCGGGGCGGAAAGGAGTCTGTTGGAGTTGGCGTGTGCATTGCGCGCTAGTGGGGGGGCGCAAGTACGTTTGGCGTGCCCAGTAGATGGTGCGCTATCACGTCAGACAGAAGCATGCGGTGTTCCCGTGACGCTTTTGCCGACTATGAAACCCGAGGGCAAGTCAAACTCTTGGGCGCGCGGCAGCGATATTGCTGCGCTGTGTCGCAGTACGTATCGATTACGCAGGAGTATTGCGCAAGATAGCGATCCAATATTGCACGGGAATGGTTGGAAAGGCTTTTTGTTTGTGCCCGTGGCGGCGATAGGGCGTGGAGTTCCTTGTGTTTGGCATATGCGTGACTTCCCGCGGCGTCGATTTCTGGAAGGTGGCTTGGCATCCGCCGCGTCTGCGATTGTCGCGCCGTCTAGATTCGTTGCGCAGGCGTTGTTGCGGCAGTCGCCTTTTTGCGCTGGTAAAGTGCGGGTCATTCCAAATGGCGTGGCGTTTCGTCCGGTGCCAGGCAAGAGACCGATACTTCGAGAGGAGACGCGAAGTAGACTTGGCATCCCGGGAAACAGCCTTGTCCTCTTGATGGCTGCCCAGATAGTGCCCTGGAAAAGGCATGACTTGCTGCTTGGTGCGGCATCGCGACTTGTCGAACAGGGATACGATATTCGCGTTCTTCTTGCTGGCTGCGATTGGTGGGGATGTGCTAAGGCATATCTGAGCAAGCTTGAAAGGTTTGCCTCGGAATCGAGGTTGAGGGGAAAAGTCTGGTTTCTTGGGCAACATGACGATATGGATGCACTTTACGCTTGCGCCGATGTGCTAGTTTTACCATCGGATAATGAGCCGTTTGGGCGGGTAATCGTTGAAGCGTGGCGAATGGGCTTGCCGGTAGTAGTCTCGGATATAGGCGGACCGGCGGAGCTTGTTGCGCATAAGGATACAGGTCTGTGTTTTCGCGCAGGTGATGTTGACAGTCTGGCCAGGACCTTGGCGCGGCTTCTTTCTGACCAGGCGCTCATGCGGAGTCTTACGGCATCGGGCGCGACTGCTAGCGAACGGTTCACTCCGGAGCGGCACGCGGAGGAAGTGCTCCAGCTTTACCGAGAACTGCTGTCATGAGAATTGGTTTTGAGTATATGTTGACGGGCACAGCACCGACCGGTGTCGGAGTTGCCGTCCGCGAGATGTTGGCGGCCTTGTTGCGTCGCCTTCCGCCGAAATGTATGACTATTTATACCAACGCATCGTGCCTCGCCACGCTACCTGAGGGCGCGGCGGAACAGGAAGTGGCGGTTTCGTCTTTGGCAGGCGCAGGGCGGCTAGGGCGAATTGTCTGGCAGCAGATGGCGCTTCCTATGAGCATGCGCCGCCAGTTGCCGGACGTCTATCACGCTACCGGGTACGTTGCTTCTCCCAACCTTGGGTCGCCCACGGTATTGACCGTTTACGATACCATTGCGCTCGACACCCCGACCCTTACGACTCGTTCCAATTTTCTGCATTATCGCTTGGCTCTGCGCCGCAGCGTGCGCGCTTCCGCTCGAGTTGTCGTACCATGCCGTTATGTAAGAGAACGCTTGCTTGCCTTCGTCAACATCGAGCCATCACGCATTCACGTTATCCCGTTGGGTGTTTCCTCAGGATTTTGCCCCCTAGCTTCCGAATCGGTTCCTTCAGGTTTTGGGGATCTTGGACTACCGAATTCCGCTCGCTACGTACTCTGCGTTGGGCGCATGGAAAAAAAGAAAAACCTAGGCCTGGCGATAGAGGCCCTCGCGCGTTTGCGCGCGAACGGCTATCCTGATCTACTGCTCGTTCTCGCGGGCGCGCAGGGTAACGATGTTGCGCACCTGCAACGCCTCATCCAGCGGCTCAACCTTGAACGAGCCGTCATACGAACCGGCTATATTGATGACGACACCCTTTTGGCCCTCTATCAGCGGGCGGTTGCCGTGTTATATCCGTCGTTGAATGAAGGCTTTGGTTTCCCCCCCCTCGAAGCGATGGCGTGTGGCACGCCGACGTTGGTTTCGTCATGCGGAGCTTTGCGAGAGATATGCGGGAATGCCGCGATGCTGCTGGAGCCTGACGATATATCGGCCTGGGCAAAGATGTTAGACAATCTTCTCTCGCAGCCCAAGTTTCGGACAGATTTGATCGCGCGAGGACTTCGACACGCTGCACGTTTTACATGGGACCGTCATGCTGAAGCGTTGCTCACGACCTACGAGCAGGCTCTTGCGCGTCAGCCGACGGCGTCTGTGCGAAACGTCGATCAACGGGGGGCATCATGACTCTTACAAAGTCTTTGTACAGTCCTCGTCTTGTGCTGGGCTATGTTGCTACCGTTGCGAGTATTACTGCACTTGTCCGGGTCGGCGGGTTTGTAGAGAAAGTCGTGGCAGCCGCTTTCTTTGGCACTAGGCATGATTACGACGCTTACCTAATGGCCGTGAACTTTGTCATGATAGCATTTTTCGCGGCTTCCAGTTTGGTGAAACCGGTCTTAGGGCCTTTGTTTGTACGCAAGAACCAGGAAGAACAGTGGGACGAGGTTTCTTCGCACCTGCTCTCGTGGACGATATTATTCGCCGCGTTAACCGCTGCTTTCGGGTTGATCGTTTTTTTATGCGCGGATACAGTCATCCATACGCTTGCGCCGGGATTTGCTCCCTCTACCCACGCACTGTGTGTTGATTTGTTGCGTCTGATGCTTCCTTGCGCCGTGGTCTTCTCACTGCTCCCATTGTCGAACTGCGTTATGACGGCGCGTCGCCTTTTCGTCATACCGCCTCTGACGGACCTAGCTATGAAGATGACCTTGTTGGGTGTGATCGTATTACTTGCACATCCCCTCGGCGCAAAGGCCCTCGCCGTGGGTACAATCGCATCACTTTTCATGGCGTTACTGTTCCACTCGTTTACGATAGGCCGTCTTTGGTCTCGCCCGCGTCTCAAACTGGTCTTCGCAAGTGAGGAGTTTCGACGCTCCCTGCTCCTGATGACTGCTCCAATTCTCGGGACTATTTTTGCCCAAGCGGGAGGGCTTGTCGAGAACGCCGCATGCAGTAATTTGGGCGAGGGGGTGGTCTCAGCGCTGAGCTTTGCCCGAAAGCTCACCAATCTCCCTTTGCTCGTCATCTCAGTTGCTTGTTCGACGGTTCTATTTACATTCTTCGCCGAGTTAAATTCCCAACACGACCATTCGAGCATGGCCGGACTCCTGGGGCGCGGGATTCGTGGGATGTTGTTCCTATTTCTGCCGATGGTCTTAATGATGGTCATTCTAGCCGAGCCCATTGTAGCGCTGGTATATCAGCGTGGGATGTTCGACGCGGAATCTACCCGACTTGTCGCCCTCATTCTCTTTTGGTTGGCACCGGGTATGTGCTTTGATGTCATCGAACAACTCCTTATGCAGCATTTCTTTTCCAGAGAAGATCTGTGGCCCCCATTCCTGATCGGAAGTTTTTGTGTTTTGGCCAAAATCGCGTTGATTATTTCGTGTGTTCAATACTTCGGAATTGTCGCGATTCCGGCGGCCATAGTTTTGGCGCGCGGACTTAAGGTAATAGCACTAGGGTGGAGCGTTTATCGACGCGGCAAGGTAACCGTACGTCAGCTTGAACTGAGAGAACTGCTTAGACTCGTTCCTGCCACACTTTTTGCGGGAATTGCGGGCACCGCAAGTGTCACAGAAGCACTTCCCGTACTTGGCACAGGCGGGTTTATCACGCGCCTCGGCACAATCTGCTTCGGCGGAATGGTAATTTTGATGACTTACCTCATCGTGGCTCATTTGTTCGGCGTAAGAGAGTGCCGGTTTCTGGCAGCGTATTTAAGGGCGCGATTTGTATGAAACCCCTTGTGTCCGTGCTGCATGTGTTAGAGGCAACTGAAGGTGGGACGCGACGTTGGGTAGAGACACTGCTTCCACGTCTTCAGTCAAAAGAACAAAAGCACTCGCTGTTATGTTCTCTGAAAAGAGATCCCACGTTTGACAAAGTCATCGTGCAGTTTCGACAACTGGGCATCGATGTTTGGACGTTGGATATGTCTCGCGACATCAGGCTTTTCGAGGACTTTCGGGGGATTCGATTCTTACGCCGCCTCTTCCATGAATACCCCTTCGATGTAATCCATTCTCACAGTTCGAAGGCCGGTGCAGTCACGCGACTAGCTTTCTGTTTTGGAGCACGACCTCCCATTGTCTATTCCCCCCATGCATTCGCTTTTTTGACGGGTGGTTTGAAAGGTTGGTTCTATCGCGCCCTGGAGCGTACGCAAGTTCCGTTCACGCACTCCGTCATGGCCGTTTCACGGAGTGAGGCGGACGAAATGCAGTGCCTTGGCTATCGGGACAAATCCATCGAGCTCATTCCCAACGCCGTCGGATGGACCGACACGACGCCGAAAGAGGCAAGTCTTTCGAATGAACGACCACTCATCGGCTTTATCAGTCGTTTCTGCAACCAAAAAGACCCTTTGGCCTTTTTGCGCGCTTGCGCGCTCTTGCAGGCTCGACTTCCAAAACTGCGCTATGCCCTGTATGGATACGGTCCCCTTGAGTCGTCGTTGCGTGAATATGCGCAGCAGACCGGTCTTGACATCGCGCTTTGCACTGAGAACCGTGGACATCAAATGGACCATGTCTTGCGAGAATTGGACATTTATGTTTCTACCTCTCGCTATGAAGGACTTGCTTTTTCCCTACTAGACGCGATGGCACATGGGAAACCAATTGTGGCGACTCGAGTTCCCGGGAACATTGACGTCATTATTGACGGAGTCAACGGTCTTCTCGTGCCTCCAGACGATCCCCAAGCCGTTGCTGAGGCGGTTATGCGCCTGATAGTGGACCCGAGCCTCGCTACGCGTCTTGGCCGAGCAGCCCAATCTCGCGTACGCGAAGAGTTTTCACTCGAAACTCAACTAAGCTATCTTAGTGAATTCTATCTTCGAGTTGCCCAGAGCGCAAGGAGGTGGACTTGAGAGGTCGCGTTATTTCCTCAACGGTCTTTATTTTCGTCGCAGCAATAGGGCTATTGGCAATTTTCGCGATCAGAAATGGCGCCTTATTCGACGCAACGACAGGAATGGGATTGGGTCTATTGGTTCTAGCGACGAGATGTCATTCGCTTCGTGAGTGGCGGCCTATGATATGGACGCTTGTATTGTCGTATTGGAGCATTCCAGCCTCATATCTCACAGTTCAAATTCCGGTCGTTTTAAACGGAGACGTGATTCCCGTTGCGCGGCCGGCGCTTCTCTTGATGGGAGCTATCGCACTGGCGTCCTGGTCCGCACAAGGCCCAGGGAATCCCGCGTCGACGCGCCTCCTAAAAATCAGCACTATCGCACTTCTCGCCCTGGCATTACTGCTATTGGGCGGTTACCGATTTCTCGGCGGCAGAGACCACCTCGACCCGGGGACGTTCCATCAAGCTTCGAGAAATCTGGCGCTCGTATTGACCTCCGGGTTTGTCTGTCGACATTCGTTCGAGGCTCCACCACGTACTAACTGGTTACTCGGTGTCGCGATTATCCTCGCGTCCATTACTGGCGGCGCAATGCGAACGATGCTCTAAGGAGAGGAGAACGAAGCGTAATGCGGGGCGACATCCAAAAAACGATCGTCGAAAGCATGACAAGTACAAAAGACACTCCGCTGACCTACGCAAGAGTTACGTTGTTTCTTGCTGCCATTGCGGTTACGCCTGCAGCGGGAAGATTTGGAGAACTTCCATTGCCGTTGTCTGATCTCTTCCTCATGCTGTCTATATGTTTATTTTTGCCACAATTCTTCGGAAAGCACCACCTGCGACACATCATTCCGCTGTTGGGCCCTGTGCTACCGTGGCTTCTTTGTGTCGCATTTGCTTTGCTTGGCGCTTCTTCGATTCGTTTGGCGATCCCGGAGTTTGCGCAAGTGGTACTCTACTGCGCCGCCGCGCTCTGCATTAGCGGATGGATAGCACGTTACCCGATAGCTCGGATTCACCTTCGGGCGGCTTTACGCGTAGGGTTAGTCCTGGCGTTTATGGGTGTTCCTGCATGGACGTTCGCGCCGTCGGGACTATTCCAAGACGTGTTTGGCACGCGGTACGGCCTGATGGCGTCCCTCCTGTGCTTATGCGGGGTGCATCTCGTAGTTGAACCAGGCGAGCCCAGGGTCCGCCTTGTCGCAACCGCGACGATTGCTCTTCTTGCGGCCACTTGGCTCGCCTGGAGTGGATCTGCTGAGGCAACAACGAGGGCGAATGCTTTTTCGATACCTCAACGGTACGTTGAAACCTACGCGGCGCTTAGCGTACTCTCTGATCACCCTCTTTGGGGGCTGGGACCGGGTAATTACCAATCTCAGATCGGTCCATACTATCAAGGCTTGCCCAAAGAAAACACGATGGAACCAGGATCGCAGATTGGTTTGGCGGTGCTCCTAGCCTCATTTGGTTTGGCCGGTGTGTTCGCCGTGACCTATTGGTTTACCTCCCTCTGGCACTTAGCGGTAAACGGAGATACCTTATGCGCCAGGATTCGCTGTGCGTTGATATTATTCCTCCTAGCATCCTGTCTTACTCCAATAGTGACCGCAATAGTACTCCTGCCGTTTGCAGTGTTACATGGCTTTGTCTTGTCTTTTGCGAGGCCGAATGATGAATAAACTGTGGGGAACCATATTTACACTTGTTCTGATTGCGATGGCTTTTGATATCGCACCGCTGCAACCTAGCGCGCTTATCATCGAATCAGAGAGCTTTGCCGAAATTGTCGCACCCATGCAGGTTATCCATGTAACGTCCAGCGCCACTGTTCCGTCACTACTCTCCGATAAGCCAAGCGCTGAGCGGACTCACGCGCTCGCAGGAGCCAGCGGCGATGCATACGTCGAACTTCCGCTCGGGTCAGGTCAGGGATGGCGCGGAAAGGGAAATGGCCGCGTTACCTATCGCATCGACGTGCCTAGCGGGGGACGCTACCGTATCTGGGGGCGCATGTTTTGGCAAGACGGATGCACTAATGCCGTCTTCCTTTCCATCAACCAAAGTTCTCGAACCGTCTTTGGAAATGACGCCGTCTTCGGCCAGTGGCACTGGGTTAAGGGCCAGACGGTCAATCTGCATAAAGGCGTCAACTATCTGACGTTTTCCAATCATAGCGACGGCATCGCGTTGGATAAGCTGGAGATTACAAATGACCTTTCATACTGTCCTGAGGGACTCGGCGGTGAAATAACGAGGTTCTATGACGGGTTTGCAGGATGTGATGCGGACAACACAGGTAGTTGGCAATTCATGAGCGGAAAGTGGCGAGTTGTCGAGCCTGGACGTGACGAAAGCAGCGTAAACGCCTGTCTGGCGCAGTGGGATCCCAGCGGAGGAGCCGCATTGGCTGGTTTTCCAATTTGGACAGACTATGACGCCCAGGTATCGATTCGCTTCTCGGGGCCCGCGAGTGCGGGTCTCCTATTTTTCTCTACAGCAACAGACCAGACCCTTGCATTATCTATGAACGCATCCGAAACTGGATGCATCCTGACTATTGAGAAACGAACTAGCGATACGCAAGCCCCTCTTGCGATGGTTACAATAGCGGGGTTCGCATTTGACCGATGGTATCAGTTGGGATACCGCGTGGATGGCCAAACGATCCAAGGTTTTCTGGACGACACTTTGGTTTGTCAAGCTCAATGCGTTATCCAGCCGAGAGGTCAGTTAGGGTTATTCACAGCGAACGGCGGGGGCGTGTATTTTGACAACATTCAGGCTGATTTCAAACATTAGTGTATGCTTTGCCGTAATGCTGTTACTCTGGTTTTTTTTCGCAGAGGCGGAAACGGTGTCCAAACGCGTAGTTGCCATCGAATGGATACCATCACGGTCGCACGAACAAGTCCTCGCCGCTTTCAGCGCTACACTCAAAGAATACGGCGAGCAAGGCGCAATCGAGCGTCTGAACGCAATGGGTAGCGACACAGACTTGAAAAGCGCCATTAACGGATTGAAGACCAGTCCACCAGACCTCGTTCTTACCTTTGGCGACGCAGTTTATGCCGCTGTCCACGCCCGAGCGTCTTCACTGCCCCTCGTTGCCTTTTTTGCGCGCGACGCCGCTGCTCAAGCACTTCCCGGCGCTATGTCCACGGAGCCTGATACGGCGCTAGTCTGGCAAACCGCACTAAAGCTCAAACCCGGTACAAAGAGCCTCGGCGTCCTTTTCACCGACGGGAACATCGCCAATCAGCAACTGCTAAGCGCGCTTGGAGCAAACAAGCCAACGGCGGATGCATCCGTTGTCCCAGTCAAAGTTCCTGCAGGCGCATGCAGAACCGACTCCGACTACGAAAAGGCTATTGACAAAGCGCAACTAGAACATTCCTTGGACGTTCTGTTCGTTCCAGACGACCCCAACTCCGGACGTTTCGGCAACGCCATCTGCAAATACGCCATCTCCAAACAGACGCCCGTCATAGCGACAAAAGAACTCACAGGCAAAGGCTGTGCAGCAGCGCTTCTTATCGACCTCGATATTCTGGGCGCAAGTGCGGCACAACGCGCTCGTGCATTGTGGGCCGGCACGTCCAAGTCAACCACAGAAAATCTCGCCTCGCACTATTTTGCGACGTTCGACAAAGACGTTATGGCAGCGCTCGGACTTCTCGTGTCCCCGTCGTCGGAGCAGTAGTAGAAGACATGGGGAGGACGCATCTCTGCGTAGAGGGCGCGACATGATCGCCGACAACTATAGCGTGACCGAGAGCTCGCTTTCAGGGGCCGATGCCCGAGATGTGTGGGATAGGTTTGTGGAGCGGGCGCCGTTGGGGACAGTCTATCATTTGAGCGGCTGGCTAGAGGCGCTAAGACACGGCATGGGCCATGATATCCGGGTGCATATCGTGCAACGCGGAGAAGATATCGTTGCCGGGGCCATCGTCCGAAGGACAGCGCGGCTAGGTATCGTGAGAGCGGTCAAACCCTGGGCTACGGCGTATAATGGCGTCATTCTCGCCCCAGGTGCGCCTGAGTCGGCGCAAGAAGCATTGTCTTCGGCATTGCTGCGACGTTACCCCTTTGTTCGTCTCGTTCATGGCTTTTCCGATGTTCCGTTGCAGGGATGGTCTACAACGTTGCAGCGTACGCCGGTCGTTCAGATCGCGGACTTGGATGCGTTGTGGAAACGGATGAACCGTCATGCCAGACAACACATTCGGGGCGCACGCGATGCCGGGATTGTCGTCGATAAGGCGGACGCTTCGACGTTCTATCCACTGTACGTATCGACCTATACGCGCCAGGGTACGCCGATGCCGCTAAGCGAGAACTCTGTGAAAAGCACCATACAACACGCGTGTGAGGCTGGCCTAGCCGAAGTGTTTCTGGCCAAAACCGCATCGCAGGAACCGGCGGCGGCTCTTGTCGTGGGCTATGACTCGAAGCGGGCCTATTTCATGTTGGCGGGTAATGATTCACGATTGCGCAAGACTAATGCGATGTCTCTTCTTTGGTGGACGACGTTTGAAAAACTGAACGGTCGTTACAACGAAGTCGACCTCGTGGGGTATGGGACAGAAGGCATCGCGCAGTTCAAACGCACGTTCACGCCCGAAAGCTATCCCGTGCTTGATTGCCATGCTTACCGGTCACCCGTATCTCGCATGCTCATAGAAACGCTCGAACGCGCTCGAACCGCAAGCGAGTTGCTTAAGGCTTTGATCGTGGGTAATCGCAGACATGGTTGAGCAAATGGAAGTGCGCCCGTTAATCTCAGAGGATTTCCCATTCTGGAACGCTTTGGTAGCGGATTCGGCGGAAGGCACGATCTACCACGATACACGCTGGCTTTCGGCGGTCTGTCGAGCGACGAGAGATTCATGGTTGGTATACGGCGCGTTTCAGGACACCGAACTGGTCGCGGGCGTGCCGCTCGCCATCCGAAGCAAAGGGCCGTTCTCCATCGCCAGGCGCGCCTTTGCTACCCCATACGCCAGCATCGTCGTAGCAAAGAACTTTGAAAACTCGCAAGCAGTCCTTGCCGCCAAACTTGCCGATGCCACACGCGCACAACACTCGCTTACGACGCTGGCCTTTCCCCCCAATGCTTCGGAGGCCCTTTTCCCGGTCCATTGGTCAACTCGCAAACGGCACACCTACGTCCATAACATCACGGACTCTGCAGCCTTCTGGTCCAGCATCGCCTCAGGGGCTCGCAACAAGGTCCGCAAAGCCGAAAAAGCAGGCATTCAGATCGAAAAAAACACATCTGCCGAGGCATTTGATGCCCTGTATAGAGACACCTTTTCGCGTCAAGGACGCGAATTACCTTTCAACACGGCGTCGCTCATCCAGCTTCTGGACGATCTCGTCGTATCCGGCATCGGAAGCTACTACGTGTCAAAGTTGCCAGACGGGAGCCCCTGCGCGTGCGCCCTCTTTGTGTGGGATAAACGTTCAGTCTACTATTCGCTCGCTGGGTCTGATGAACAACTGAAGAAAACAGGCGCGCCGTCGTTGCTGGTGTGGCGCGCCGTGCAAGAGATGCCATGCACGATGTTGCATTTTGATCTTGGCGGAGCGAATATACCGGCGATTACTCGTTTCAAGAAAAAGTTCCGTGGCGTACTAAAAGACTACGTTGAGTTCTCTGCCTATCGATCAACAGGAGAACGATGTTTGTTGGCGGCGCGCGAGGCCGTGCAGACATTGAAGAGCCGAATCCATGGCTAGCCGAGTTCTTTATATTGTAGCCCGTTATCCTGTCCCCTCTGAAACCTTTGTCGCGAGAGAGATTGCCGGTTTGCGAGAGCTCAGAATGCATATAGATGTCGTGGGGCTTGATTCCGTACCGTTCCTCCAGTGCTTGCCAAAAGCCTTTACGAATACAACGACTCTACGATTAGTCCAGAACCTGCGCAATGATCCTATCCGCGCGCTACGGGCCATTGCACAGGCGCTGGCGCTCAGACTCCATACAGGTCTCACCACCCATATCCACGCGGCTTTTCTCGGCATGCCGGCCATAGTGGCCTATGCCCTCGCGCAGATACTCGATAAACCTTATAGTTTGGCGGCCCATGCCCGCGACGTCTTCGTAGAGGACACGCCAAGAGTTGTCCTGCAACACGCTACTTTCTGCGCAGTCTGCAACAGCGCAGCACAGCGCCACTTGGCCCTGCGATATCCGGAAGCACGACTTGAACTCATACGACATGGTGTTGACTTGCCCGAAGAAGTCTCTCCAACCATCGACTCGGTGGGGGATGTTTATCAGATTCTCGCAGTGGGGCGTCTGGTGCCCAAGAAAGGTTTTAAGGTTCTTATCGACGCCTGTGCGCTGCTTCGCGCACGCAGGATCTCATTCCATTGTGCCATAGTCGGCGATGGTCCAGAACGCAAGGCGCTCGAAACACAGATTACGACCCTCCGGTTGGAAGAGCACGTCGCGTTGATAGGGTGGCAGTCTCCCGGCGCTGTCGCGGCTCGCTACCGGACATCACATGTGCTCGTAGCGCCATCGGTGACCGCGCTCGATGGTGACCGTGATGGTGTCCCCAATGTTATTCTCGAGGCGATGTCTCACAAACTAGCCGTCGTGGGTACTGATGCGGGCGCAATAACGGACGTTATTCTGCACAACAAGACCGGCTTGCTCGTCCCTGAAGGCGATCCGCAGACCTTGGCCAATTCTCTCTTGCTCATCGCCCAAAATGATTCCCTCCGCGAGCGCTTGGCCAGCGACGCACGACGTCTAGTCGAGACAGAGTTTTCCTCAAGAATATGGAACCGGAAACTTTTCGCACTTTATGATCGCTCAGACCTCACATAGCTTTTCTTTTCCGGACGGGCGCACGGAGCACCATAGAAATTCAACCGAGACCTAACGGTCTTCCCGCTATGCTCAGCCTGAAAAGGGTTATGCTATGAAAGACACACGTGAGTACGGGTGTCATTTCTCCTTTTGACCTGCGGCGAAAACCTTTCTCCTCTTGCGCGCCCAGACAGTCGCAGTAAGAATCAGCACTGCGCCCGCAGCGGAAAGCGTCGCCAAGAGTTCACCCCGAGGCTTGGGTTGGCTATTGGGTGTCGCAACGGATGTGCCGTCCGACCCAGTTGCCCCCATGCTTACCACGGACTCCCGAACATCTCCGCCGGTCGATGAAGCCGTTTGCGGTGTATTTGTGGATTCTTCTTCCAAAGAGGAACTAAGCATACTCTCGATATCTTCCTTCACCTGTAATTCGTGCGCAAGCGTAGAAAAAGTACGTTCCCATCGCGGAATCTTGCGATCTGCCCATTCCTTATAGAAGCCCAGCGACGAAAGTATCCTTTTGTCTGCGGCCAGCGCTGGATTCGCGGTCAGCGCCTCCGCGATAGCCTGCACTTCCTTAAGTTGTTGCACAGCCACTTTCTTATAGGCGGCATACAGCGGGCCGCCGCGCATTACCTCATCATACGCCTCTTTGGCAAAATCCGAATGCGCGGCAAGAATTTCGATGCGATACGGGGTGTAAGAGGAAAAAAGCAAATTGTACTGCTTCTCCTTTTCCTCAATCGAAGGCGTAAATCCGGGAATGTTCGGATGCCCTCCGCACTGCGCCATCAACCGGGCCATCTCACAGTCGGCCAAGAACCGGATTTCCTGCGCCTCCTGCTCGGGCCGCGAATCACGCAACGATTGAAGCGTTTTCATGGCGTCCGGATGCTGATTCGCCGCCTCTTGGGAAAGCGCCAATTGCGCCAGCGCCAACGAGCGCTGGTCCGGGCTCAATCCCAACGAGTCATCAGAAAGCATGCTCGAAAACGCCTCTATCGCGGCCTGCGGTTCTCCCTTTCTATTCGCATTCATGCCAATTTGCAGGAGTGTCTTCCCCTCGTCGGAAAATTCCGCCACTTTAGGCCGAAGGTAACTTATAAGCGTATCAGCATAGTTCTCCGCCATGCATACGGAGTTTACCAAATAGAAAAACGCCCAGAACACCAAAGCACGACGCTTCTTACAATGCATTGTCAATCCCCAAAGCCGCAAATTTCAGCGCAATCCATAGTTGGCACATCAATGCTTCTTTCTCTGCATACCGTGGCGGCAGCGCTACTCCAATTCCTCTTCAGTATTGCCCTGTGTTCCGGGAATTCTCGTGAGTTCTTTGTTTATGCGAGTTGCGCCCTTCAATAGCCACGGTTGATCCATGCGTTTGTCTTCCGGAAGGCCCTCCCATGAGGTAAAGGCCTTTATAGCCCGTTCACTGCCGGATTTGGCGACTCCGTCAAGAGCTGCAATACGCATATGGTCGCGAAAGTCTTTGGGCGTTCCGCCTTTCCTACATGCTTTGGGATTGCGCTTGATCCAATATTCCTCGGTAGCTGCCTCGAAAAGTAGATCGAGCGTCGCATCATCGGCCCCCACGCCAAGACCAAGTAAAGCGCCGTGAATAAGAAACCAATCGGAGTAACTCATCTCTTCCTTCAAAGGTTCATTAAGAATCTTCCGAAACAGAGCCTTTCCTCGCGCGTCTTTTGTATAGGCTAACGTCGCCATTGCCGATTGCCGAAGACAACGCTCCGTCGGGGATAAATCACTTTTCCTCCGCTCGTCAATCACTTGAATCAGGTAAGGGACAATGGCCCTATTCGCGTATTCGTCCGCAGTAAGTCTCGCGCCTTCCGAGTCAAATCCCCAAGCCAAAAAACGGCGATTGATTTCGGCAATATCCGTTTCTTTGAGAGGTTCGCGGCCCGGATCAGAAGATGCCGACTGCTCGGGCTGACCGACTGCCGTCGTTGATTCGCAAGAGGCGTTCTGCGTTGTCAGCATTCCTGCGATGGACACAAATACCACGAATACCAGCCTTGGCTGACGAAACTGCGATAATGATTTGGTTAAGTTCACTGCCACTCCTCCTTATGTATTTTGGGTTTACACCTTCTCCAATTTGAAAATATTCTTTCGCATCGCCAAGTGAGTCACTATGGTAACCCCAAAATGAGGCACTGTTCCTCAAGACGTACGTGGGTCTTATTCCGCGGCCCCATAAAGTTCTCCCCGTATGTAGCCCAGGCAGGGTATAAGGGCGGAATGTCGTAGTACCTATCGTTGAGTCCTTTAAGATGCCCCCACTCGTGGATCCATACATAAGGCGTTAAGTCATCAGCAACGATATATCCTTGCGAATGGTTTACAACGAAGGATCTGTTATTCCAATCGAGTAGTCCCGTCTCATAATTATAGGTCCATGTTTTCACTACAACACATTGCTTCTTTTTTGAGCTATTCGACCAGTCCGCCTTGATGTTTGTATCCTTTGTAACACTGTTTATATCAAGGTAAGAAAGTTGGCCCACCCCGTCCACATCGATATCCTCGAAGGTGGTAAGTTCGCCAGCGAGCTGAAGACCTTGGCAACAACTCTCGTCGTCGGTATTTGAAAGACCATCAGCGTCCCTCAGCAAAATATCTTGAGTTCCGCTTCGCATATCAGCATTTACGGTCGAGGTAGAAAGATTTACTGAAGAATGGGCACTCACCGTCACCGTGGACCACTCTGGTTCGGTGACATTCACCGTCATGGGATACGTGGACGTTCCTCCTGGCATGTCGCAGTAAGCGCTCACCTCTGTGCGTGAAACCGTTATCTGGATACTTTCAAAACTGTTGTAGGACGCCGTAATACGGCACTTTTCGTTCAGTCCGGCGCTCCCGTCGTATGTTTCGTAGGCTGCCGCGCGGTCTACCGCCCAGGTGAAGTCATGGTCACCATTGGAGGCAATTCGAAAACTCGTGCACTGCGGCGGGCAGTTTGCTCCAGAGGAAGCGATCTTGTCGTCATCGCCACCTCGATAAGCGAAAAACTCCGCGGTGCTTCCGGCGCGACCGAACTGGGGCCGCTGCACACTACATAATCGAATTTCGAGCCTACGTTGGGGAGCTGCGTGGAGGTACAGCCGGGGTCGCTCAGAATGTCGGCATGCGCAACTTTATTCTGCGCTGCCGCCAGCACGGCTGCCACAAAAGCAATCAATACACCGCTGCATCGGCAAAGTCGCATTACCTGCATTGGCATTTCTCCTTTATCGAGGTTACCCAAGTACTATCGTTCTAAGTTCGTGATACGTACAACACCCAACTCTGAGCTTCACATTTTCCCTGCTCCCTTCATCGTAGGGCTTCAGGATGTCTACCGAGGAGCTGCAGAACCTGAAGAAGCGAGATCGATAATCGCCGGAACAACGGTTCCCGTCACGGGCACATACGTTTCTTGACCGGAGCTCGAAACTAGGTGAATCATTCCCTTGATGTCCCCTTGCGCCTGGGTGGCGCTGAAGGTAGCCGTAATACTCGTCGGTTTTCCGTTTTTGTCCCACGATAGCCGAAGAGCCGGGACATTGGTGTAGGCCGACACAAACCTCGCTTCTTTCTCTGCGGAAGAAAGTAATCTCAAACGGCGGTCTCTTGTCGTTCCGAGCGGCACTCTGCCGAAATCGATCTGCCACGGGTCCACTTCGATATCGCCCACGACTATTCCGGAAACGGGGACCACGATATCCCGAGGCTCCGTCAAGTTCGTCTGTAGAATCGCTTCCTCCCGGAACGGCCCCGGCGGATTCACAGCCGCGAAGGTGATTTCACACGAAAACGTCTTTAGCGAGCCTTTGGTTCCCTCGCTCACGCCAACGGCAAGGCAGTTTCCCGTTAACGACTTGATATCAACACTTAAGGGAACGTCTCCGAAATTCTGAACCAGCGCGACCGCCGCCTTCCGCTGTTCTCCGGTCGGCACAAGGCCCAATTGCAGCAGGCCGGCACCGGTGACGGAGACTGGCGGAATCCACTTGACCTCAAGTTGGAGATAAGCCTCTTTTTGCTCTGGGTCGTTGGTTGCGAGTTGTATCATGACGGTGCCGTCTTTCTTGAACTTCTTCTCCTCAAGCTCAAGCTTGATCCGTCCTTCCTGACCTGGCTCAAGCAAGGGTGTCTCGATGACCGCCTTTGTACAACCGCAGGAAACGCTCTTGACCGACACAGTGAGCGGAGCGGTCCCTGTGTTTTGGTAGAGGGCTACAACTTCTTTAGGCACGGAATCGAGGCCGCTGCGCAACTCGACAACTTTGGTCAGCTCTGTCAGCTTCAGGCGGGCAGCGCTCTGCTCCGGCTGTTGCGCGAAAACGGGGCCTATCGAAGAAAGCAACAGCACACACAGACACGTATATACTCTCGCTCGCAAGAACGGCATACTCTTGGTCATAAGAATTATTCTCCACTGGAAGAAGGCCGCGACGCCTTACCCAGGCGATAGGCCACGGCAAACAAAAGCCCCGCCCCCAACACCGCCCAAATCACCCAAAGGACCGGGAAACGCATTCCCGTGCTCGTCGGCTCAGCTTTAGGCTGCGGAGCTGCTGCCGTCCCCGGCACCGTCTGCGTTGGCGCGGCGGCGCTTTCCCGTTGCGTCGACTCGATAATCTCGGCTGTCGTCGTTTGGCCCACCGGAGCCGCTTGCGGTCCCGCCAAGTCCGAAAGAACCACCGTTTCGGGGCTAATCGACTCGTGGAGTTTCTCCCACTGCGGAATGTTTAGTTCGGTGTATTGCAGAAAGTAATCGAGCCCACGCACCGTTCGCTCGTCTTGCGCAAGCGCGGGATTCTGCTGTATCCGCATGGCGATGTCGCGCACTTCTTTCAACTGCTCGATGGCGATCTGTAGGTAGCGGAACTTCGTGCGATCCGACAGCGCGGCCTGGCAGGCGTCTTGCGCAAACTCAACGTGCGCCTTAAGAATCTCCTGGCGGTACGGACTGTACGTCTCGAATAGAAACTTGGCCTGTTTCTCCTTTTCCTCGATACTCGGATCAAATTCCGGGATATCGGGGTGCCCGCCGCTCTGGTTCATCAAACGCATCCGCTCGAGATCGGCCAGATAGCGGATTTCCTCGGCCTCCGGCTCACTCCTCAACTGCCGTATCTGCTCAAGTGTCTTCATCGCCAACGGATACTTGTTCGAGACCTCTTGCGAAAGCGCCAATTGGGCCAAGAAATACGTCGCGATGTTGGGGTCTATCGAGGCAGCGTCGCGCTGCACAATCTCGGCAATGTTCGTGAACGCTTCCAGCGCGGTATCGGACTTCTGCTCTTTGCGAGCACGCAACGCCACCGAATAAATGGGCTGAATGGCCTCCGGTAATTTCTCATACCCAGGCCGAAGATTCGTGATCATTCGGTCCATGTAGTTTTCGGCCTGCGCGTCGAACACCACCGTCATGCCCAACAAAATAAACAGAGAGGCCCTCAGTCTTTTCCTACGCATGTAATAATGCCTTCCAGATCAATAGTCCCGATGTGTCCGCATAGACTCCAGTAACCGCAACGGGGGAAATCCGATGGACTCTGGGATACGCTTGGCATTTCCGCGGACGAACGCAACCCAACACCTGCGCCCCTGGAACCTTCTAGAAATCCTGCGAACAGCTTGTCACAATCTACCCAGCAAAATAGACATTGCCCCGCAACTGCTAGGGTTTGCCGCTGATGGGAGCAGGGGTGGGGCTGAGCGTCTTTTGCATTTCCCTCATCTCGCTCCAATACACGCCAGCGCGCACTTTCTCCGCGTCTGCAATCGCCCCCTTTATTATGAGTGTGTGCGGCGAGGGCGAAACATCTTGTTTTTGGAGTTCTGTAAGCATGTCGATCGCCTTTTGATTGCCCGCCATTCCAAGAGCGATTATGCTATACGTTCGCAACTCTTCTTGAACCTTATCTTGATTCATAGCCTTTGTGTGTTTTGACTCGGAAACGGTTGGGTGAACGTCCCGCGTTGCCCAGTAGGAGCCCGTAATGAACTGATTTAGATAGCTTATCGCATCGTCACTGCCAAGATGACCAATTCCCCGCAATGCGAGTCCTACCCGAACAAATTCGCGTCTGGTGAGGTCTTTCTTGCTCAATGCGCGATCCACGAGTTCCTTCATCGGGTCCAATGCCTCTTGGGCGCCAAGCACCCCCAAGATATGGCACACGTCTCCTAAGTAATAGCGTTCTCCATCGCCGGACTTGAGGATGTCGAGCAAGACAGGAATTGCATCTTTTCCGTATTGATCCGCAAAGTCCTTTTCCCTAAGTCCACCGCGTAGGGGCTCCGCCATTTCTGCGCGAATCGCCTTTTCGTCTTCCGGCGACAGCGCGCTGCCCCGCCCTTGCCAGCAGAGCAACAATGCAATTATTGTCAGAATGAGTGAAATTTTGCTACTTGGCTTCATGTTTTCGCTCCTCACCATTGTTAGGGGGTATCAAAACTTACCGCACTGCGTGCTGTTTACATAGACTCCTGGATCTGTAGCATACATGAAATTTTCAGGATTAGTATTATGGCCGTCAACGTCACCGCCAGCCGATGTTTCAAGGCCCGCTTTAGTATGGCCAAACTCATGAGCCACTACAGCTGCGGAGGCGGACGCAATCAAAATCATTTTGTTCAGATTGGTGCCAATGGGAGCGCAACCCACAAAAACCTCTTCCCCTTCTCGCACCGGCCTCCCGCACCAATTGATCTCCGCTACGTACTTAACATTCCATGACTTGGCTTGTACCGCATTATACTCTGTCTCATCGCCAATTTTATCTAAACCGATAGTACAGAATATATCGTCCAATTCTCCCATATTAATTTCAATCCCTTTGCAACATATAGTATCAGCCGAGGCATCCGGGCCATCGGCATCATCGGTAAACACGTCGAAAGTCGCGGCCTCTCCATCGGCAAGCGCCCCAGCTGGAGACTTCACTCTGTTTGAGTAATCGGGATACGCCCATGACGCGGCGGTATATTGTGTGAGCGCTGGCCCAGTCACGGACACGCTTAACGGTGTGGAAGAGTGAGTCCCTCCTTCGCCATATGCAGACACTTCATTCCTCGACGCGAAAATGGAAAAAGAGCTAGGGGCGTTTCTGGATGCCTTCACCGTACACTTATAGTTATTGAGCCCAGACACTTCGTGAGTCGATGCCCCTCCACCAGTCACGTTCCACGAATAGGAAGTATTGTCGTTGCATTGGCCTCTAACGCAGTGTGGAGTCGCTCCCGAACAGGCGGGGGCGCAGTCCGTCGCAGAGACGACGTCCATGTCGCCGCCACCGCCTGCCGTGTAAAGGCTTTTGGCCCCCGCACACATGGACGAAGGGCCCGTTACATTGACCTCTTGAAAAGCGCTCCCCACAGTTGTCGGCGCGGTAGCAGAGCAGCGCGGAGGGCCATAGACGTCCGCGTAGACCATCTGGTCGAGCGCGGCATACAGCGGCAGCCCCACGAAGCCAGCGAACGCAAGGCCCCACAAAAGGCGCGTCACTATCCTCCTCTTCGGTGCGTCGGGACGTTCAAAACTTCGGGCCATAGCCTGCTCCTCCTTACTCGGTTATGTGCTTGTCACGGGACGAAGATTCAAGAAACTTTCCGACAACGCGTCGACCGTCTCGAACCGGGTACCCACTCAAAGTCAGATATTTAAAACGCTCGTCGTCCTTCTGCCGCCAGCATGCAGGCCCAAAATGCCGGGCACCCGCCTGATGAGAGGCTAGAAACCCGTGTATGCATAGCAAAAGCAAGTTAGTGGTGTCAAATCTTGAAATAGCGTAGGTATGCGTGCTACAAAAAACCGAGTGATTCGTTGAATTTGTCCTCTATCAGCCTTCTTGGCAGTGTGCACGAGCGTCAGCGCGGCGGAGTGTTTCGAGGATTTCTGCAAGATTTTGTTAACGGAAAAAGGAGATAGTATGAAACGGAGAGTGTATGAAACGATGCTTCGGGCTGGATTGGTGCTTGCCTCGCTGCTGTTTGCGACGTTTTCTCGTGCACAAGACGCGCCGACGCAACAAACGGAAAGCACTTCTCTCGCCACTGCGGCCCCCTCTGGGGTCATTGAGCTCGAAGTCGGCAATCTATCCCTTTCCTCGAAAGAAATGCTGCCGTGGTTCACATCAGAAGTGCAAGCTTTTATGGCAGCGAACCCAAATATTAGAGTTACGATAAAGAACTTCAATCAACCGAGTCGCTCCAAAGAGTTGCTGATCGACACTCCCGGCCTAGCGGCAAACGTGATCGGCTTGAGTAGCTGGTCGGGATATGAGGCGGCACACTTGGGAGCAAATCAGGTGATTGTCCCAGTGGACCAATTCCTGCCAGACAACGATTTCCATCTCGATGCCTTTTATCCGAACTTGTTGCCTCCTGTCCAGTATGGCGGGAAAACTTGGGGTGTGCCTTTTGTCGCGGACAGTCTTCTTTTGCTTGCCTATCGGACAGATTTGTTCGCAGCGGCAGGATTGAGTGCGCCTCCCAAGACCTGGGAGGAGTGTATAGACTATTCTAATCGTTTGGCCAAAGATACCGACGGCGATGGCCAACTCGATGTATTTGGGCTTGCTATTGTGGAAAGCGGCAAGATAATACGCCAACTATATCTCACATTCCTAGCGCAGCGCGGCGCCAATCTTTTTACGGAAAACGGAATTGACGTTAACTCCTCTGCGGTTAGAGAAGCTCTGCAGCAATTGCCTGAGCTTCTTAAACTACCGTCTTTTGCCCCTCTTTTCATGGTAGGCGACGGCACTGCGCGAGTAAGGCCAACCCTCAAACCCACCTCGGAATACGCAATGGAGATTGTAACGAGGAAACGCCTGGCGGAGATACGCCAAGACAAGCGCTTTGCTTTGGCGCCGCTGCCTTGTTCTGGACGCGATGTCGCTGCCAATAAAACCACATACTATTTGGCGGTGCGAAAAAGCACTCCCGAAAAGGAAAAAGCGTCTTGGCGGCTTGTTAAATGGCTTACCCGAAAAGATGCACCGCTACAGAACGCTCCGATCGGATATCCATGCAGAAAGGATGTTATTGAACGCAAGGACTTCGCCCCTTTGTGCGCGCAAAATTGCGGCAATTGGGACCTTGTTTACACATCCCAGTCAAAGCTGTTCGATGCGGGGCCATTCGACCTTATCGGTCGGGAATTCGCGTTTGAGCGTTTTAATGGTTACTATATATTGGCCCTTGCTGGAATAGTTGATCCATATCAATCACATATTTCGGTTGATGGCGTGTATCAGAGAACAACGGAAGAGGCAAACAAATTTATCCGTAAAGTAGAAGCACCGAATACCCGGACCATGGATATCTACAACTAATTTGCTGACGCCGGAGCGAAAAATGAGCACAAGGAATCTTCTTTGCCATGCGATCTGTTTGCTAATGCTCCTCACAGCGTGCTCGAACAGAGAAAACGAGCCCGAGACGAAGCTATCAGAAACAGATCGCCGTACTGCTTGGTTAGAAAAGAACAAAGAAGAGTGGGCGGCGCTCTCGAAGTCGCCCGATCCAGACCGCATTCTGGATCGTCTCATCGAGTCTGGGAAACATGACAGTGTTCTTGAAAAAGAGGCCGGTCCTGAGGACTTGCTGCTTCTTGTCGCAAATGACGATGCTGGAATTTGTCTTTTCGACCTTCTTTACACCAAGTATGCAGAGGAATCGCCGAACCGTGCAGCGGGGCTTGTCGTGATGTTGCAGGCCCGGGCTCTCGACTCGAAGGCGGCGCTTGCAGCCTTAGATCGAAGTCTGACGGCGTTAGCGCGCGAAGACGCTTCCGCGTTTACCAGCCGTTGCGAGGAAATTATCGCGTCTCAGACAAAAGGTAAATCAAGACGTCTGGCCCTTCTTCGGAGAGCCGAGCACTGTGAATCAAACGGAGACCCTAAGGCGGCGGCGCTGGATATCCTCAGCATGTGTGCGGACTACCCAGAGTTTCTTAGAGTTCCCGGTGTGTGCATTCTGTCGCTTCGGATTCTCGCTAACGCCGGTTTCTCGCTGGAGAAAGAGATGGTAGACGTCTATAAGGACTCTCCAGACCTTCTAGCCGTTGTAGCAAATGACATGCGAGAGTATCTGGCGCGAGGTTGCGCCACCGCTGACACATTCCCAAAAGAAGGGGCAAACGCATACGCTTCGGTTTACTTCGCTCTTGCACCCAGTTTGGATGCCATCTCTTCTAAGATAACCCTGGAAACGCTCTCTGCATCCAACGAAACCATTAGTTTCTTAGTCCGATTACTTGCTCTTTGCGACTCTCAAACGCCGCGTGAGCGTACTTTGGATTTGTTGAGGGCTTTGGGAACGCAGGCAAACAGCTTAGCCTCTCTCCCCAAAGAAACGGCGGGTATGCCTACCTCAAGAGAAATCCGGTATGCCGACGTCGCTCTAAAGCGAGTTGCACGCATTTTAGGCGCTGCTGGCACAAATCCGAATGCGCAAGCGGAGTTACTTGGACTTCCCCCGGCGGAAACCTTGGCCCGAGATGAACTGGCACTGGCGTTGACAGCCCCTACCTACTTTTTGGCGCAAAGTGCGGTGAGAAGCGACAGTGCGATCACGGAGCATTTTGCGGAATTATCGGAGACTTATGCCATGGCCTTGAAAAGCAAGGCTGAGTCAAAGAAAGCCATCCAAGTCTACGATCAATTTATCGAAATGTGTCCTAGTTCCTTCGCGCGCCCGCGGATGCTTTTGGCGGCTGCAGAGTACGAGGCTTCTGTTTTACAGACCCCGACCAAGGCTGAAGAGCGGTATCAGCGTCTGCTTGACGAGTACTCTGACACGCCAGAAGCGCAGAAAGGGCGTTTCGCGTTGGCGCTTCTTCTCTACAAGAACGAGAGCTACGAAAAAGCCTATGTTACACTTCAGCCTTTCCTTACCGGACAGAGTGAGAGCGCGACTTTCAAAGTTAGGGCTAAATTCCTCTGCGCGCTTTGCGAGTCGGCCCTAGGAGATACCGAGCAGGCGGAAGCGGACATGCGGGATATTGCGAACCAAATAGACGATGTGGCTCCTCGGGCTTTATATTGGCTAGCGAATAACAGGTTGGCCCAGCAACAGTATCCCGCAGCGCGCAATTTACTGCAAGAACTTACGGAACGCTTTCCGGAGAGCGCATATGTTAGTGAGGCACAATCCATGATTAAGCGTCTCGAGAAAATCTTGGAGACAACGGCGAAATGAGGTTTTCATTTGTAGGCCGTCTATGCGCATGGCCAATTCTACTCTTGACTACCACAGTAAACTCCGCAGCCATAAAGACATCCGATCAAATGGTTCTCGAATTGGAGAAATTTCAAGATTACGTTTCCCCTGTCAAGGTGTGTCTCTTAGACGGCGCACAAGGAGATGGTTGCGTTGTATTGGGAAGTCGGACGTCTGCAGCAGGGAAAGGCGGGGTGGATGATGTTGCATCCCCACGGGGTATGATAGAGGTTGGCTTTGATATTCCTGAAAGAGCCACCTACGCGGTATGGGTTCGAGTGCAATGGCATTGCGTTTGCGCACGGGCAATCCGGTATCAGACTAGTACTGCTGGTTCCGACAGGAGCTTGACCGAAAGCCCTGTGTCGGATGGCGTTATTAGTTCTATGGAAAGTCCCGGAGTTTGGCATTGGATCAAAGTGGGTACCTATACGTACGAGCCTGGGCATCAGTTTTTGCGCCTAATCGAGGATGGCCACTTGGCCGCCTTGGACGAAGCTGTTCTTACGACACACACGCAATATTCGCCTCCTGGCTATACTCCCACGCTGCTCTCTGTTTCTCTGGTGGATGAAGCTGAAGGGTGGATAAAGCGTGACGATGGTCTTTTTGTGTACCCATTGTGTGACGACAAGGGACAGAGTTTTTTCGCCGATCTCGCTTTCAAAGCCCCTCCGTGTACAGCAAAGGACTTGGACTCCTTCGTGGGAATGGAATTCGATATTCAAAAAGGAAAAGGGGCACATCGTGTTGAGGTACACCCTGGCAACGAGGGCACACATGTGCTTCGTCTTGTACGAACAGAGACAGACGGGAAAACCGAACTGCTGAAGGAAATCTCCTTGGCTCGAGTCACTGGCAGCGACGATTGGCACGGTCTGGGAATACGGAGAATGGGGGAACATATCGACGTTTACTGGGATGGTAGTTCCGTCGTGAGCACATCCGATGGTCAATACCTTCACGGTTCCATTTCAGTTGTCTCATCTCATACTAAACGACCTATATTCAGAAATCTAGCAATTAGTGGCTTCCTCTACCACAGAGACTTGCTTGACCGGGAAACGGGCCAGTGGAATGCCGCTTCTGGAAAGTGGCGAGTCGCCAGGCTTGACGATTCTCCCGTGGCGAACTCATTTTACTTTGGAGCTGCGGAATCGACGGGGCTTCTCAAATGCCCGTGGTCTATTGGGGAGTACAGTGTATTGTCAAGCGACGTTCGTTTCCTCGGCAACACAGGGGATATCGGATTAGCATTTGCCGTGGCCGACGACATGAACTACAGCGCTCTTGTCTTGACAAGGTCCGCCCCAACGTCATCGCAGGCTCGCATTCGAATAGTCGATGTTCGCGCAGGACAGGCCATCGAGCTTTGGGGCGCGTCCAGCGAGGAAATTGACATCGAACAATGGCACAGATTGCAGTTGACTGCGCATCCAGGGACAGTCTCCTTTCGCGTCGATGACAGACCTTCGATATCGTTTCGTAACGAGGCATGGAGGCAGCAGGGGCTTGGACAAGGCCTATTCGCTGGTAATGGGGGAGCGGGATGTTTCTCGAACGCTGAGATGTGGCAGGATAGATCTGTTCTTGATGGAGATTACCTTTTCGAACCGGACCGGGCTGTCCGTCTTTTCAGTCATTGGGCACAAGTAAGTGGCGAGCACTCGTTTGCGTACCATCCTGAAGCATTGGAGCTCCACGCCGTCAAAGGGGGTGAATCGACAATAAAATACAAAAAAAGGCTTCCCAGCCAGTTTTGCGTAACAGTCGATATTCAGGAACAATCTGGAAAGAATGCGCCGAAGGTAGTAGAGCAGGCGAACGTTGCGTGGGATTTGCCTCCCGAACGGCTGCTAGCACTTCCTGACGATTCGCGTCTTGAGCTTCGCCTCAGGTCCAGTGGGAATGGTGCGTCGGCAGAATATGCGTTTTCTATCGATAGTGCGACTATGACAGATATTTCAATAAGTAAAAATGGTAATGTGGTAATGCAACGCAAAGTCACAGTTCCTCTTCAGAGAACTCAAAGATCAATTTTCATAAAATCGCAAGACGGCGATCTGATTTGCGGCACACTCAACACGGAAGCGCTGCACATCCGCGATGCCTTTTCTTCTGCTCAAATTGAGTCATTGGAACTCTTGATCAGCGCGAAGAACCTTACCGAGGGAGAAAGCATTTCCGTAAGCCGCATCCAGGTAAAGGAATTTCCTCCGATGTTGCCTGCAAAATAGAACCGCCAGAGCGCTTTCCAGACCATAATTTATAGGTACTGCACTGCCCCCTATTATGTTAGGCATCAAGAGAGACGCGCATGGCAACACTAGTCTATATTCTAGGATTTAGCTATTCGGGCTCAACTCTTCTGGCTAGGTTGTTGTCGAATCACTCGCAAATCGCCACGACGGGAGAGATTGTCGGGCCACCACGCTTTGCTCAAGGCCGCCCTTTCGATTGTTCCTGCGGCGAGCCCATTCGTCAGTGTCCGTTTTACAACGCAATTGAACACCGCATCTGTAGCTCCCACTTTTCGCTTGCCCACAACACTTGGAATACCAGAGTTCTTCAACAGCCACCTACGTTGGCGCAGCGAATTTGGTTTCGCCCTCGGTCGTCCGATGCGTTCGTGCGCGTCCAATCGATCGCGCGGGCCTTCATTAGCCCATGTGCCACACATCTTACTCGCGTTCAGGAGACGTATCACCGTTTCATTGGCGCTGCCTGCGATATTTTGAAGACATCCATTCTTGTCGATTCCTCAAAACTGCCTGTTCAGCTTTTCGCGCTCAGGAATCTTGGGGGCGTGTCGCTTAAGGTTATTCACTTAGTGCGACATCCCGCAGCGTGCGCGCTATCGTCAAGGTCCTACCACGGGCACACCCCGCTATTCAGCGCCATCGCTTGGCGGGCTAACTATAGGGATAGTCTTGAACACGTTCGCGCCTTGTCACGAGAGCAGGTCCTACGCATACGCTACGAGGACCTGTGTGCCGATGTCGCTAAGACTTTGAGTGACGCCTGCGCATTCATCGGCGTTCCCTATCAGGAAACCATGTTATGTAACCCTATCCGCGAGGAGCATATCGTGGGCAATCGCATGCGCCTAGCGCGTATTGAAAGCATTCGCGAGGACATCAAGTGGAGAGCGGAGCTAACTTCCCGCGATATCCACGCCATAATGCACGCTGTTCGAGAAGAAGCGAAGCAACTAGGTTACAATGAGGAATTTTAGTTGGTTGGGTCAACTTTTCGGCTTTTACCCTCATATATTCCCAAAGTTTGCCTAAGTAGGTAGTCTAGCGAGTTCGGAGATGGGGCGGTTCTGATCTTCATCCTTGCGACGTACCAAAAGAGGTTTCAGATGGGCCAATTCTCGCCGCCGCTGAAACCCTGGGATTGGTCAATCTGCTCCAATACGGAACGGTCGCTAGCACCCCTTGATAGGCCTTGACTTACGCAGGGATATGGGGCAAAATAGGGACGTAAATGAAACTCTTGACGGTCGTAAGCGTTTTACACTTGCTAACTCCTTACGCCGCAAGGACCCCCAAGAGGGGGAGTGTTGGGACCGCGCCGGGTAGCACGGCATTGAAACTTCGATAGTGCGGCCATAGGTCATGCCGCCAACATCACCCGTGTTGGGACCGCGCCGGGTAGCACGCCATGTTTTGGGGGCAAAAGGTGTTTGCGTTTTTCTTCTACGGATGAGGGGAGGCGCGGGGACAAATGTTCGACCGAAGTCTCTTGGAGGAGGCGTGGGAACATGCGCGGACAGGGGGCGAAGCGCCGGGGTTGGATGGTATAAGCCCGCGGACGTTCGAGTGCGACCTTTCAGCCAATCTTGACGCGCTCTACAACGACCTCGCTTCCAACACCTATCGTCCGCAGGCCTATCGCGTGGTATACGTCCCCAAGGAAAGCGGCGGACAACGTCGGCTGGTCATCGCAACAGTCCGCGACCGTGTGGCCATGACGGCGGTGACGATGCTGCTTCAAGCGCTGATCGCGCCGCTCCTGCATCCCTGTTCATTTGCTTACCGCGCCGGAGTCGGCGTGCGCGATGCCCTCGCGATGGTCTGTTCATACCGCGACCGTGGGTTTGCCCATGCACTTCGCGCAGACGTCGAGCGTTTTTTCGATACCGTCCAGCACGCGCCTTTGTTCGCCATGCTCGAAGCGGCCCATGCGCCGCGTGATGTTTTGAACCTCATCCGGCTTTGGTTGAGCGCCCCGCTGGCCGATCGCGATCGCCTGATCTCGCTGACCGAAGGGCTGCCCCAGGGCCTTCCGATATCGCCGCTGCTGGCCAACCTGTATCTGACCCCGTTCGACCGGTCGATGGTCGAGGCCGGGTGGAAACTCGTGCGGTATGCGGACGATTTCGTTGTATGCTGTGTCGACGACGCTACCGCGCAGAAGGCCCGGGGCGAGGCCGAGCGCGCGCTTGCATCGCTAGGCCTGCGTCTGGCGGCGGACAAGACCTCAGTCTCGACCTTCGATGCGGGATTCCCGTTCCTCGGGGCCACGCTTATCGGCACGGAACTGATTTACGACGCGCCGCACCCTTACGAGGCCGACTACAGACCGCCGCATCCCCCGCCCCACCGTCCACCTTCGCAAGGCCTCCCCTACACCTTGCTCCGCACGCTCTATATCCAGCAACAGGGCAGCATCCTCGCGTGTCACGGGGGCCGACTCGTGGTCAGCCGCGACGGGACCACGCTTATTGATTTGCCCGCGCACCACATCGACCAAATCTTCACCTTCGGACGGGTGCACCTCACGTCCGGCGTCATGGGGTTTTGCCTGCGCAAGGGCATTCCGATACATCTATTTTCGGGGCGCGGCAGTTACTACGGCTTGCTCCATCAGCTACAGGACGACGATGGCGCGCCGATGGTGCGTCGGCAACAGTACCGGCTGGCCGACGATGAACAAAAACGCCTCGGTACCGCCAAGGCCATCGTCGACGCAAACTGCGCAATTCCCACCAGTTTCTGTCACACCACCACCGAAACCACCCGGAAGTCGCGTTGGCCGATGTCCTTGAACGCATCGAAGCGCTGCACGCGCGCGTCCACGATTGTTCGGACGACGACACTCTCCGCGGCATCGAGGGCAGTGCGGCGGCAGCGTACTTCGAAGGCTACGCCCTCTGCTTCCGGAACGGACTCGCCTTCAACCACCGCAATCGCCATCCCCCGCTCGACCCCATCAACAGCTTGCTGAGTTTCGGCTACACCATGCTCTATCACAACATCCACGGGTACGTTCTCGCGCGCGGGCTGGACCCAGCGGTGGGGCTCTTTCACGAGACCCGTTCCGGCCACCAAGCCCTGGTCTCCGACCTGCTCGAGGAATTCCGCGCGCTGGTGGTTGACGCCCTCGTACTCAACGTCGCCAACCGCGGCGCGTTTGAAGAGGGCGATTTCTACCTCGCGCCGGGCACGCCGCAACCGTGCCTGATGAAGGACGAGGCACGCCACCGTTTCATCGAGGCCTTCGAAGACAAACTGGCCGAACTCCTCCATCATCCCGACGTCGAACATGAGGTGGACTGGCGGCGCGTGCTCGACCTCCAGACCTTGCGCTTCCGCCGATTTGTCCAAGGGGCTGTTGACGCCTACGTTCCCTTTGCGCGAAAGTAGAACCCATGGAGCAACGCTTCTGGATTGCGTGTTACGATGTGCGTGACGCCCGTCGGCTGCGGCGCGTGGCGCGCGTGATGGAGCGCTTCGGCGTACGCGTCCAAAAGAGCGTGTTCGAATGCTGGGTGACCGAGGCCTCGCTGGAACAGATGCGCGAAGCCGTCACTGCAGAGATGAAAGAGGGCGAGGATTCCCTGCGTCTGTACACGGCATGCGCCACCTGCCGCGAGCAATGCGAAACCGAGGGCAACACGCTAATTCAGACAACACGAGGATACTATATCGTATGAAGCATCGGAGGCGTTCAGAAAGCCCGAAAACGCTCCAATACGGAACGGTCGCTAGCACCCATTGATAGGACTTGACTTACGCAGGGATATAGGGCAAAATAGGGACGTAAATGAAACTCTTGACGGTCGTAAGCGTTTTACACTTGCTAACTCCTTACGCCACAAGGGCCCCCAAGAGGGGTCGTGTTGGGACCGCGCCGGGTAGCACGGCATTGAAACTAGCCTGATTTCAGCAGATGCTTGAGGACCGGAAGACCTGTGTTGGGACCGCGCCGGGTAGCACGGCATTGAAACTGCATCCACAATGAACGCATAGACATAACCAGACCCTAGTGTTGGGACCGCGCCGGGTAGCACGGGGCTGTTGTGAAGACGCCCGGCACGGAGGCCGGGCGCTACAAAGAAATGGATAAGGAACGCCGGGTAGCACGGCATTGAAACACATCCGGTTTATCAATCGGCATTACATTTAGCAGTCGCAGCGAATCGCCGGGGGGCACGGCATTGTTTGACGTTGATTTACCTGTAGTGGGGGCGCGGCTGACGTTGGCGTTGGCGCGTTGGGCGCCGGAGTTGCCGGAACAGCCCATCGCGGTGTTGCGGGGGTTGTTGGGGCATGGCCTGGGCGGGCCGCAGGACCCGGCATTCGCGGAGGCGTTCAAGCAACCGCTGGACGGGGACGTGCGTGTGCCGCGTCCGTTTTTGATCGATTGCCGGGCGACGGGGGGCGGCGGGGACAGCGTCCGCGCGCGCGTCCGGTTCTATGGCCGGGGGCAACGGTGGGTCGTTCCCTGCATCGAGGCGATCAAAGCCCGCGAACGGCACGGCTTCAACGGCATTCCCTACCGGCTAGACGTCAATGAAATCGTAGCGTGCTCTGTGCCCTGGGCCGCCGATTCCTCAACGCGCGCAGGCAGCGCCTGGTCCGTCGAATTTCTCACGCCGACGCGCCTGAAAATGTGGAACACCGAGTTGTCGGAGCGGATGGGCCCGGTGGCGTTACTCGACCCCGACGCGCGGCAATGCGTGTTGCATGCGGTGGTATGGGGGGCGGCACGGCGGTTGTTGAATCCGCTCAGCTTCGACCGGGACTGCGGGCTGGCGGTGGCGTATGGCGACGCGGCGCCGATCGACGCCGGGCTGGAGGCGCGCATCAAGGACATCCTCGATGCGTCGGCGATCACCCAAGCGCAGTTGACGCGCGTCGCGCAGACCTGGCGTGGCCGCGACACCGGCGGCTACCTCGGACGATTCGAGGTGGAAGGTCCGCCCGAACTCGGCCGCATCCTCGCCGCCGGCGAACTCACCGGCATCGGCCAATCCACCGCCCACGGCTGCGGTCGACTCGACGTCGAAACGCTCTAACCCGCCCCGGACATTCGCGGCCAAAACAGACCGCCCCCGTCGCGCTCTCCATCCCCCACGCCCAAAAACGCCGTGCTACCCGGCGAAGTCGTTGCAACCTCAGCCCGTCGTCGAAAACAACAGGCTGTCCCGTGTTTCAATGCCGTGCTACCCGGCGAAGTCGTTGCAACAGTTCACCTATGGCGTAGTCCCCACCGAATTTGGTTTCAATGCCGTGCTACCCGGCGAAGTCGTTGCAACCGGCAACAACCAAAAAAACAGGAGGCATCATGCCGTTTCAATGCCGTGCTACCCGGCGAAGTCGTTGCAACGTATCCCGCACCCAACACGGTTTCTTGGTCAGCGTTTCAATGCCGTGCTACCCGGCGAAGTCGTTGCAACAATCGGTACTCGGGCCAACCTGTGGCTGTGATCGTTTCAATGCCGTGCTACCCGGCGAAGTCGTTGCAACGGTGGGGTGTTTTGGACCTTGCCTTGCAATGACTTAAGATATAGCAAACGCGAACCTCCGTCAATCTCGTCATTTTTCATTCCTTCGCGCGCCCGATTTCCACGTAACCCTATGCGCCGCAATCTGCGCGAACCCTACGGCTTTTGCGCGGGCGCCTGCCGTTCGCGGCGGCCGAAAATGGACTGTTTGAAAAGCGCACTATCATGGGGATATTATACAATCACTACAGGGGTACTCCATAGGGGGAGATTTCCCGTGAAAAAACGCCTGTCGTTTTCGCGACTGAGACTGGAAGCCGGTCTGTTTGTCTTTCTTCTTGCCGCTGTGTTGTGTACGCATACCCTCGCGTTGGACTACCGGTGGATCAATCACGCCCTATACACGTCTGTGGACCAGCGGTTTCATATCGGCCCGGTCTGTTGGCTGTTGCTCTTGGGCGTCGTTATCCTGGCGCTGTCGGTCTCGCTCTATGAGTTGCGCCGCTGGGAGTCTGGCCACACGCGAAATGACATCGTGGCAAAGGGGCTGTGGGCGTTCGTCGTCGTTTTGGCGACGCTGGTCTTGATGGCGACGGTCTGGATGGGCGAAGACCTGCATGCTTACTTGGAGAGCCTTTCTTCTCATTCGGGGGCCTCGAACCTGTCTCACGGGGCGTCGAGCTCCGCCCAAGGCGCGCTCGAAGCGAGCGCCGCTTCCACGCGAATGCCGCTTCGTCCCGCGCTTCTTCTCCTGGGGATTCTGGCATTGGCATTTGGCGCGGAGGTTTTGCGCAGCAAGGTGGAGACGTTCCGCACGTTGAAACAGCAAGCGGCGGTAACTCCGCGCAAGGTGTTGATTCTGCTGGCGTCGCCATCCAGCGTTCCGCCCAGAAAGGCGAGCGAGGAAGAGACCGCAGAGGAGAAGAAAAAAGACGAGCAATTTGCGCGTGACGCGCTGCTGTTCTTGGAGCGTTGGCTCGATGGCCACAAAGCGGACGAGGAGATGCGCAATCCCGAAGGCGCGGCGATATCGGACGAGGTCAAGCGCGCGACGCTCGAGCACGTCCTTGGAACGCGCCCGGAAAAGCTCGAAGGAATAACCGTAAACGCGCTCGCAGGACAGTGTTCACCCGATCTCGAACTGACGGGGCGCTGGAACTTGTGCCAGATTTTGCGGGCGGTCCATCCGCATATTCGGGCGGAAGAATTAGAGCACATCGTGTTGATCGGCTCGAAAGGCGAAAAGGGCTCTTTTGTACAACTTCCCTTGATTAGCAAGGCGATAATGGCCTGTTATGGGAAAGAGAAGTTCGCATTGTGGTGGGCGCCGATCGCGCACAAAGATGACGAGATTGGCATTTTGCGCGTGACGCGGGAAAATTTGAATCAGCCCGCGCCCCAAAGCGCCGAGGTCGACTTCGAGAAGCTGGCGGATTCGACGCGAACGCTGCAGACGGTGATCGGACTGTTCATGAAGGGCGTCGCACCTGGGACAATGGACAATCCCCAAAAGCCTGAAAAATACGCGGCCAGCGACATCGTCATCGACACCACCGGCGGGCAAAAGACCGCAAGCGTGGCCGGGGCGCTGGTCACGCTATCGGACAAAGAACTCGAGTTTCAGTATGTCCCGACCTTTGGCGGCGGCAAAGAGCCCCGTTCGTATAACGTGGCGATTGCTGATAAGCCAAGCCTGGAGCAATAGGAATGAGCGTGGGAAATGCGCAAGAAGGGTTCTTCTGGGCAGCACGTTTCCGTTGACGTTGATACGGCGTCGGGTAGTGATAGAGCCGCGGCCCGTCGAAGAGTTGCGCGGGCTGCTTCAGGATGCGGAGTTACATTCGTTCTGGGGACACGACAATACGCGTGCGGCGGCGACGGCGCTGCTGGGGCGCGACGTGAGGCCGAAAGAAGCGCGCCCCGCCGTTTCCCTGCGCGCGGATGGTTATCCGATGCTAGGGGACGCGACGTTTGGCGAGTGCTGGGTGATGTCGCCGGAGTATCCAGTCGGGTTTCGGCCGGCAATCGGCGAAGAAGTTCCCGCAGAGAAGATACTGGGTTGGCAAACGCTCCGCATTCGGTGGGAAGAGTAGGACGAGAGACTCGGAGAAGAAATGGGAGGCATTGTGTCTCGGTTCAACAATCCATACACATTTGTCCCGGTCGAGGCGCGCGACGCGAGATTCTTCACACGGACTGCTACTGGAGAAAGGAAACTAGGATGCCCGAAACCATAACCGCGTCCTACCGAATTACCACGCCGATGTTCTGCAGTGGGGCGAACCAACAACAGGCGGAACTTCGTCTCGCCAGCTTTAAGGGGGTGCTCCGATTCTGGTGGCGCTCGCTCATGTGGCGTTACACGCAGGACGAGGCGGAACTCCACAGGCAGGAGGCGGCAATTTTCGGCGCGAGCGACCGGGAGGTGGGCCAGTCCAAAGTGCGCCTGCGCTGGGGAAGTGACATCAAGCGAACAGTTCCCTCTGGTGAAATTTTTGAAAACGGAAGATTACAAGGAGCGCATTACCTGGGGTACGGGGTCATGACGGTAAGAGGTCAATTGACTCGCCCGATGATTCCGGGCGGCGTCTTTACCGTACGATGCCTGCTTGATTCTTCGCTTTCACCTGCCCAACGTCAGCAGGTCCGCGACGCGCTTGTTCTTGTTGGCACAGTCGGCGGCATGGGTGGCAAGTCGCGCAAAGGGTTCGGCAGCCTCACCTTGACGGAACTGAGGTCCGATGACAAGACACAGGACGTCTCGCCTGATCCCATCGGGCGACTGAAGCAGATACTTGGCCCCATCTCCTCACTTCCTTCGCAACTCCCAGAATGGACAGCCTGGAGTGCGAGCAGCAAGATCGTTGTTGCGGAAGAGAACGGCGCCAGTGCTTGTAAGTTGCTCGATAGCCTGGGAAGAGAACAAGTGCACTACAGGAGTTGGGGTAATGGTGGATTCGTGCTTGGGCAGCGAAGCGAAGGGAACTTTCAGGAGGACCACGACCTGTCTAAAGGTCTTGCTGTGGCTATAGCCCATCCCAAACGGGTTGCCTTCGGCCTGCCTCACAACTATGGCAAGCCAACCAGTACCCATGTTGAGCCAGCATCCGAGGAACTCGATAGGCGAGCAAGCCCACTTTTCCTGCACATACATCAACAAGACGAGAATGCGGTCCCGATTGGCCTAGCGGTATTCCTGCCAGCGCGTTTTCTGCCGACAGGTGAACAAATTCGTGCATTTGGCAGCGATGTTCCGCTCAGCACCTGTGCCACTTTCTGGGACCCTATCCACGGGTACCTTAACCGATTGACTGGTGCGCTTGGCGCAACTGCGAAGAAGACGTCCGTCACGGGAAGGGAGGAGAACCTTGTCTAGCCATGTACATCTTTCCTTCACCATTGGTCCTGTGCAGGGGTTTGTGAGTCAGGCACGTCGCACCCGTGATCTTTGGGCGGGAAGTTGGCTGCTGTCGTATCTTGCGGAGACCGCTTTGGCAGCAGCGGAGAATGCTGGCGGTCTAGCGATTATTCCCGCGCGCGCTGACAGCGACCGTGGGAATGTGACGTCGACTCGGACCGTGGTCGGCGGCGTTCCCAACCGCTTTGAGATGACCTTTGATACCAAGGAGGCTGCGCAAGAGGCCGCGCAGGCAGCCACGACAGCCTTCCGCGCAGCTTGGAATCGCATTGCCGATGCAGTGTGGGGCAAGTACGTGGCCGAAGCAGCCAGCCAGGAAGGCAATGGCACGCAGTCCATTTGGAATCGCCAAGTAGAGAATTTTTGGGAGTTGTCTTGGGTTGTCGGAATACCCGTCCCTGGTGAGCAAACCTTGGGAGGCTTGGCCGCCGCACGAAAGGCCTATCGTAACGTGCCCGCAAACGACGAGCTCGGCGTGAAATGTTCGCTTACCGGCTCCCTGCAGGAACTTTCAGGTCACTATGCCAAGGGGAGCGGGGATAGACAGAAGGCCTTTTGGGCAGCCGTATCAGGAAAGACGGGCGCGCATGATCTGCGCGAGAGCGAAAAACTGTGCGCTGTATCGTTGATTAAACGCTTGTTTCCTCGTGTGATACGCGGGGCCATAGGGGGCGGGGTTTGCGAGGAACTTACGCAGCAGGAGAGCTGGCCATCGCTCGCTTTCTTCTCGGCGCTGCCCTGGCTTCGAAAACTGGAGAAACGGGTACAAGAGGAGGCGGAAGCCTATATTGAAAAGGCGCACGCAGCCAAAGCTACCGGAAATAGCGACGGCATTGGTTTTGGCGAGCTTCGGGCGGCGAAGGATGCAGGCATCCCGTGGGTAAAAATAGATGGAGCGGCTTGGTTCAAGAGCGCCCTGCGTAACAACGAATGGAACATTAGACCGGACGCTATCCGCGGGTTGCAGCAAGAGTTGAACGCGCTATATCAGAAGGTTCCCGATGGCCCGGTTCCATTTTATGCGATGTTATTGATGGATGGGGATTTGATGGGGAAATTGCTGGGGCTGCTGCAAGCCCCCCAGAAATTGAGCGAATGCCTTGGGAAGTTCGCGGGCCAGGTAGATGGGATTGTCCGCAGTCACGACGGGTGCACCATCTACGCCGGAGGTGACGATGTGTTGGCGATACTTCCTGCGCAAGAAGCGTTTGAGGCTGCCAAGAAATTGGCAAAGGCGTATCAGCAGAGCTTTGGGGAAACAGAAGCCCAGGCCCAAGCGACTCTGTCCGGGGCCATCGTCTATGCGCACTGGCGCTATCCCATGCAGAGGGTTCTCGGCACGGCACACCGTCTTTTGGATAGTGTGGCCAAAGATCAAACGGGCCGCGATGCCCTGGCGATTGGGATTCTACAAGGCAGCGGATTGAACGCCGTCTGGTCCGCACCCTGGCAGTTCATTCGCGGCGAGGCCAAGTTCCCCTGCCTAGAAAGCATGTTCGTTCACTTCGGTGGCGATGATACCGCGCAGGATGCAGCCACGTTTAATGCATCCTACCTGTATAACTTGCGCACGTTATACAGTCGTCTTTTTTCAGCGATGGATGAAGGAGCTGGCGTCTTTGGTGAGGTGGATATGGACGCGGATATTCTGACAGACATCGCGCATGCCGAATACCGTCGCCGCATGTCCAGCCAAGAGCGTTCAGCGATGCCACCTGACGAAACACGAAAGCACATTGAGAAACTCATGGCGCTAAGCCGACGCTGGACACACGACGCGAACACGAACCGGTCCACAGGCAATATAAGGACATTTGGCTTCGATGGATGGCGGGTGGTGCGATTTATGAAGCAGGTCGAGGAAGGCAAGGTAGGCGATCATGAGTGATGCGTGGCAGTGGTTTCAGTTGGAACCCGTGGATACCTGTTTCTTCCGCGATGGGTACCCGTTCAACGCGGGCGAAGACCAGAGCATTCGAAGTAGCGTGTTTCCCCCACACCCACCTACGATCGTAGGCACTTTGCGCGCAGCGTTGGCGCGCGCTAGAGGATGGAACGGCAAGCAGACCTGGAATGAGAGGTTGACCTCCGTACTGGGCAATGGCTTCGACGACTTAGGCACCCTTTCTTTCCAGGGGCCTTTTTTGTACAAGGATGGATCCTTGCTCTTTAGTATGCCCCAGTGCGTGGCAGGATATGTCCACGTACAGGGAGGAGCGCGAAGATTCAAACCGGAGGCTTTACTTGGGCCTTCTGAGAACGTGTTTTTGTGCGACGCAGGTGCTATCAGGTTGCCTGTCTTGCCGACTTCTACTCTCGCCAACGCTGTGGATAAGCTTCCTGCTTTTCCGGAAGACTTCTACCTCACATGCGCGGGCATGGAACGGGTTCTCGCTGGCATGTTGCCTCGGGCAGATGATTGCATTCCGGCAGAAATGCTGTACAACCCAGAGCCCCGTATCGCCATTAAGCGTGGCGAAGAGACCCGCACCACCGGCGAAGCGTCCATGTATGCACCGCGCCATATCCGCTTGCGCCCCGGAGTATCGCTTGCCGCAGGAATCCAAGGACTGCCGTCAGATTGGACAATCCCCAACCTAATGCCCATGGGAGGGGAATCTCGCCTAGTCGTATGCACGCCCATATCGTCACCCCCTGTTTTTCCCAAAGGGCCTGATACGCCCTCCAAGAAACACATGGTGCTCCTGTTAAGTCCTGCATGGTTTCAGGATTCCGTCTGGTGGGGAGCGGGTCCAAGCCAGTCTGCGCGAAAGCTTCACGACACACTCAAAGGGAGCGTGGTTTCTGCAGCCATAGGCCGTCCCGTCGGCATCGGAGGGTGGGACTCGTTGAAGCATGCGCCTTTGCCCATGCACCCCTGCGTGGCACCGGGGGCCGTATGGTGGCTTGATGGCGAAAAGGAAGCGGTGTGTGAATTTGGGACAAAACAGATTGGCAATCGGGCAGCGTATGGATTTGGAACGGCCGTAATTGGCGTATGGACTTGAGGCGCACGATGAGGGGACAGAGCAACTAAGGAGAGTTTTTCATGAACAGTGCCATATTGGGGCTTTTAGCGGAGACTCCCATTCACCCCGGAACGGGAAGCTACACAGGATTTGTAGATTTGCCTGTCGCGCGCGAAGCGGCCACGGACTATCCTGTGATTGTGGGAAGCAGTTTCAAAGGCGCCCTGCTCGACCTAGCCCGTTGTCGAACGGATATCCTGAACCCGGACCAGAGAGCGAAAATCTTCGGCGAGCAGGATAATGCTGGTGCTCTCGCTGTGTCCGATGCGCGTCTACTTCTGTTGCCTGTGCGTAGCATGAGCGCGCAATACAAGTGGGTGACCTGTCCACACTTGCTTGAGCGTTTCATACGCGATACGGGGCGTGCTAACGTTTCCATCGCGAAATTCGCGCTCGCCGGTCCGCCTAGCCGGCAGTATCTGGGCGTGGGTAACGGCGAACTCTTTCTCGAGGAAAGACAGTTCGGCTATGGCGGGTCGTTGCCCGAGGGGATCGCAGAAGCCATTGAAGACCTCGTATTTCATGAGGCGACCCGCAACCGCCTAGCGGCACAGATAGTCGTGCTCCACGATGACGACTTCGTGTGGTTTGCTCGGTATGGCCTGTCAGTCAACGCGCGCAATGTGCTCGACGAGAAAAAGAAAACTAGCAAGAATCTTTGGTACGAGGAAACCGTGCCAGCAGATAGCCTGTTTTATTGTCTATTGTCGGAGCGAGCCAACGGAGCCGTAGCAAGTGTCTCCTCGCTTTTTACGGACAAATCCTATATCCAAGCTGGTGGCAATGCCTCCGTAGGTCAGGGCTGGTTCGCTGTGACCGTGAAAGGAGACGTCTGATGACCATCGAGCAGCAACGCGCTTCCCATGCGCTGACGAAGGTGAAGGACACAGCGGATAAGGAGTATGGCCACTACGTCTCCTATGTTTCCGCATTCCCTGCCACTATCGTAATGAATGGACTTGGACAGGCCCTCGCCATGTTACTCGCCGCAGCAGGACGCAAGACCGACCCTGCCAAAGACCCTCATCGCTGGCTCTACGACCATGTCGCTTCCTGGCTCGCAGAGCAGATACCTGATTTAGGGGGCGAAAATACGGATTGCGTGATAGAACGACTAATGAACAGCGATCAAACTGTCTACATTCGTGCCCAAGCCGAGGCCATGGCTTACCTGCAATGGCTCAAGCAATTCGCTCGAGCCTATTTACAGGAAGCGGAGGGACAGGAATGAGCATCCCTCTCTATTACGAGGCGCGGGAGTCCGTACTGAAATGGCAGAAGTCATTCACAGGAAATGCCGGCCTGTATTTCGACAAGTTCGGAAACGCCTGGGAGCACAAGGACGGCAAATGGACGTTTAACAAGAGCGGGAACGGGCAGGGTGAAACATGGCTGAGTCGTTTCGCCGCCCGCACTTCCGGTGATAGAACCATCCTTCAGGACGCCTGTCAACGCCAAGCTTCTCTGGTCAGGAGCATGGGTGGCGCACTAGTTTATGTAACGAACACGACACGTTTTGTCACCGGTATGGGGCGCGCCCATCCACTGGAAAACGGTTTTGCGTGGCACCACACTCTTGGCGTGCCATTTCTATCGGGTTCAGGCGTAAAAGGCGTGTTGCGCGCTTGGTTACGCGAACAGAAGGACCCCAACGAAGCGTTGTTCGGCGCGCAAGGCGAAGCCTCCCATATTATCTTGCTCGATATGCTTCCCGTTAATTTGCTCAAACTTGTTGTCGAGGTGATAACTCCTCATTATGGTCCATACTATCAAGAAGACGAGACCCCAGGTGACTGGAACAGTCCCGTGCCCATATCATACCTGGCCGTTGATGCCGGGGCCGAGTGGCAACTTGGTCTCCTCCCTGTTCCAGGTCGATATATCACCGCCGGAGATATCAACGGACTTAAGGCTTCGTTGCTTGAGGCCCTAGACTGGCTCGGCGCTGGCGCCAAGACCGCGACCGGTTACGGCCAGTTCTGTGCAAACGATGAGAGAACCCAAAAGGAGGAGCTCGCCGCTGCCGAGGCCGCACGGTTGGAGGAGATGCAACGAGCACACGAGAAAGAGCTGAGCCGCCTATCTCCGGCGTTAGCGCTCCTGCATCGCCGCGCTGATGCCGAGCGTTGGGCCGAGGCTAACGATAAACTCCTGGCAGGTCTTGAGAAGTGCAGAGCAGAAAACGTGGAACTCACCGCAGAATGCATCGCCTGGCTTCGCGACGAATGGATTGAGAAGAGATGGAAAGGCATTTGGGAAAACCCGCACGCCGTTGAAGGCAAGCAACAGAAACCGAAATTTAAGCCGAGGTCACGCAACATCGTGCTGTGGTTAAAGGGGAAAGCTGATTGAGCTGTTAGATGGTACCAAACCGGAGATTTTCCGACTCTAGAATCGCATCCTCGACCATTTTCTTTCCTTTTTGGACTTCTCTATCCGCTTACTCGCCGTTTTTTCGTCGCCTCGTTCCTCACCCTCATTCCGGCCTTTATTTACAGGTTTTTTGCGATGTGTGACCTGTGCCAAAATATAGGAAGCGGCTTCCATCGTACTATTACGGCGGAAATGTAACTGATGGAACGTCTGGTTTTCCAGTTTGAAGAGAGTTTGTGGTGCGACGAGGTGTTTTGGGGAGCGTCGGCGACGTTGCGGAATGGGCGATTTTTCGCTCATCGACAGAACTATAGACGCGGCACAACAATCGACCAAGGTGCTCGGCAAAATGCCTACAGGCTCAGGCCGCGTCTCTGTAGTAGTCCTTGATGAGCCCGCCGAGTTGTCGTCGGCATCGGATGACTCCGTGGACCTGAGGCGTAGAGCTCTTGTCCAAGCGTTGTTGCCGATACCGTGACCCTGATGTGGGCGTCGGGCGCTATAATGCGCGCACCAGTATTGAGGCCGTCCTTCTCACGCTCGAAGGAAGCTGCCCCAACAGAGGAGTTCGGCCTTTTCCGCCGGAGTGGGCACGATTCGGTCAGCGGGGATACGTGCTCGCAGAATCCGCAATTGCGCGCGCATGAACTGGACGTGCGCATTGTGACGAGGCAGGAAAAAACGCATAACCAGGGCGAGAAAAACCTGGAAGACACGCTCCAAAGGGCACCATCCTTCCCAAATACGAAACGCTCGCAACTCCTTGGTCAGCAACCGTTTGCCAACATGCGTATATATTGGAACCCCCAGGAAACGCAATGCAAGCGCCCCGCCGAGACGGGGTGGTGGGGAATGGCAGCCTAAAACAACCGAGGTGACCCAAACCGGAGACTTTCCAAGTCCAGAACGGTACGCTCGAGTCGCTACGCTCGACGTTGGACGGTCGAACGCACCACCTGATGTCATCGACGATCATTGCATTCCTGCCTGCGTCATTCGCGATCTGTGCGTAGAGCGTTTGAATAGCTAGATCTTCCGTTTCGCCGGTCAAGGCGAACTGCGTTTCTCGCACGACCACCACGTGACGAAATCGCCGCTCTTCCGCCACATCCTTGGATCGGACACGCACGCGGATGGGGTTGCACTGCATGATGATAATGGGATGGTGGACAGGCTACGCCGGTAGTTCGCCAGACTTGCCCGCTTCGCGCGAGTATATCCTCATTCACGGCTTGCGGCGCCGCTTCCGTAGGCGTTTTGTACGGCTTGTTCCATCTGGGCGATCTCTTCATCGGACAGAAATTCGAAGTGCTCTGCGCGCTTGCGTGCGGAGAGTCGGCCATTGTTTTGCAGGCAGAAGCGAAT